>JAGCGL010000002.1 GCA_017649605.1 Spirochaetia bacterium | reverse complement strand
AGACAGAGGGCGGCTTCCTAACTATATCGACCGAGAAGAACAGCGACTATGTGATTCTCTCTGTAGCTGACACAGGAGCAGGAATAAAGCCCGAGAACCTTACCAAGATATTCGACCCGTACTTCACCACCAAGAAGAGCGGCACAGGAATAGGGCTTACCCTGGTCTACAAGATAATCAGGGGAATGGGTGGAGATATAGGTGTCAACTCACGGCAGGGGTCAGGCACCACATTCCGCATAACACTGCCGCGTATGGAAAAAGAGATCAAACAGATTGAATGGGAGACAAAATGAAGTTCAATATCCTGGTTGCAGATGATGAGATGAATATCCGCAGAGGCCTTGCCATGGGGCTTGCCGATGAAGGCTACAATGTGTACGAGGCGGGAAACGGTCTTGAGGCACTTAAGATAATTGCATCAAAAGAGGTCGATCTGGTGATCACAGACCTTAAGATGCCCGAGATGACTGGGGAGGAGCTCCTCAAGAATATAACTGCAAACTATAAGAATATTCCTGTCATAATCCTGACCGGCCATGGAACTATAGAGACAGCAGTTGAGACCATGCACAACGGAGCCTACGACTTCATGACCAAGCCACTCAACCTGGACCACCTTTTCCTTATAATAAAAAGGGCTCTCTCCACCAGACAGCTTATCCTTGAGCACAACGAGCTTCAGGCCCAGGTCGAGAAGATGAAGGCCTCCAGCAATATGATAATCGGGAAAAGTCCTAAGATGCGCCAGATAATGGAGACTGTAGAGCAGGTTGCAGGAACCAGGGCCTCCATCCTCCTCACAGGCGAGAGCGGTGTAGGAAAAGAGGTTATAGCAGATGCAATCCAATCCCTCTCTGACCGCCGGGACAAGCCTTTTATAAAGGTGCACTGCGCAGCACTGGCAGAGGGGCTTTTAGAGAGCGAGCTGTTCGGCCACGAGAAAGGGGCATTCACAGGTGCTATTGCCCGCAAGAAAGGAAAGTTCGAGCTGGCTGACAAAGGCACTATATTCCTGGACGAGATCGGCGAGATAAACCAGAATGTCCAGATAAAGCTGCTCCGTATAATTCAGGAGCGGGAGTTCGAGCGGGTTGGAGGCGAGGAGACCATCAAGGTTGATGTCCGAATCATCTCTGCAACCAACAGGAACCTGCAGGAAGAGGTTGAGAAGGGAAACTTCAGGGAAGACCTTTTCTACCGGCTCAATGTGGTCAATATCAATATACCGCCGCTCAGAGAGCGCAAGGAGGATATCCTCCTCATGGCCACAGCGTTCATGAATCAGTTTGCCAAGGAGAACAACAAGGAGATAACTGCTATGGACTCAAAGGTTATGGCAATCCTTTATAACCATCCGTGGAAAGGCAATATCAGAGAGCTCCAGAACTGCATGGAGAATGCTGTGATCATGTGCCGAGGCAATATTCTTACAGTTGAAGACCTTCCTTTCGCAATGCGCAAGGAGGCAGGTGACAACTATGTTAAGATAAGGCTAGGCACATCGCTGGACAATGCCGAGAAGACACTGATAATGGCAACTCTGGATATGTGCAAGGGAAACAAGAGCAAGGCTGCCGAAGTGCTTGCGATAGGAAGGAAGACACTGCACCGCAAGCTGGACGAATATGCAGAGAATTGAAGATTACTTCACCCCAGAGATGATCCGGTTCCTCAGGACTTCCATTGAGGAGGCCGAGGGCAACGAGGTTCTCTTTTCCGGAAAGGCCAACAGAGATGGCATTGTGGATGAGATTATACTGGCGGCCAGAGGAAAGGAAGATACTGTTCCGGTAATCGAGTCTGTCATAGATTTCGGAGATGTACTTATCCACAACCATCCCAACGGCTATCTTAAGCCCAGCGAGGCAGATCTGGATGTCGCAGGCCGCCTTGGACGCCACGGGATAGGGGCATATATAATAGACAACCAGGCCACCAGACTCTATGTGGTGGCCGAGATTATAAGACGCACAAAGACTCAGCCGCTGGATATAGAGGAGACTGCTGGATATCTTGAGGATGGAGGAGCCCTTTCCCAGAGCGTAGAGAACTATGAGTCAAGGCCGCAGCAGATAGATTTCCTCAAGGCAGTCTGCAGCTCTTTCAATAAAGACAATATCACTATAGCCGAGGCCGGCACAGGTGTCGGCAAGTCCTTCGCATACCTTATTCCTGCCTTTAAATGGGCCGAGCAGAACAAGGAGCGTGTCATTATCTCCACAGGCACCATAAACCTGCAGCATCAGCTTCTGGAGAAGGATATCCCTGTTATTCAGAAACTTCTGGGGAGCAAACTGAAGGCTGTGCTGGTCAAGGGAAGGCAGAACTATATCTGT
>JAGCGL010000026.1 GCA_017649605.1 Spirochaetia bacterium | reverse complement strand
GGCATCTACTTCTCTTTCGGAGGAAAAGTAGTTGGTGGAAAGATAGATTTTTCTTATATTTGAAAGTAATTAAAATCTATTCATTATGGGAATATTAATAACAATACTCATTGGAGCCCTTGCAGGATTCCTTGCAGGAAGGCTCGTGAAGGGATTCGGCTTTGGATTCCTGGTTAATCTTCTGGTTGGTATCCTTGGCGGATTCATCGGAGGAAACCTTCTTAACTGGCTTGGCGTTTCATTTGGAGGCACTATCATCGGCCAGATTCTCACCGCTGTAGTAGGTGCGGTTGTACTGCTTTGGGTGGTTTCATTGTTCAAGAAGAAATAGTTTAACCATATCTTTGACCAGCCCCTCATCCCGGGGGGCTGTTTTTTTATTTGTATACAGGCTATGGAAAAGGAAAGGATAGCTTTTTTGGATTATGTGCGGGTGTTCGCCTGCTTCCTGGTAATGCTGGTACACGCTTCGGAGAATTATTATCCCGGACCGGGCGCTACCGATATGGCAGGCCCTCAGGCAATACTGGCTAACCAGACGGACAGGCTCTGGGTGTCCTTGTACGATGGTTTTTCAAGGATTTCGGTGCCGCTTTTCATAATTGTGTCCGCTTATCTCCTGGCTCCAAAGAAGAAAGAGCAGAGCGCGCGGGAGTTCTACCGCAAGCGCTTCGGTAAGATACTTCCTCCTTTCCTGATCTTCACCGTGCTGTATTGTACCCTGCCGCTTCTTTGGGGACAGATAGATACTGCAACCTCACTGCGGGACCTGGCCAGGATACCAATCAATTTCCCTACGCTGGCGGGGCATTTCTGGTTTATGTTCCCGCTGTTCAGCCTGTATCTATTCATTCCGGTGGTGTCGCCCTGGCTTGAGTCGGCATCGGCCCGGGAGGAGAGGTTTTTCATCCTGCTGTTCCTGATTTCCAGCTGTATGCCGTTCCTGAGGCGCTGGTTCGGGGAGCTGTGGGGGGAATGCTTTTGGAACGAGTATCATCTGCTGTGGTATTTCTCCGGGTACCTCGGATATCTGGTACTGGCGCATTATATACGCAAGCATCTCGATTGGGGAGTGAAGAAGAGGCTGATTGTGGGGGCTCTGCTTCTGGTGGCGGGCTCTGCGGTAACCATATGGTCTTACTATGTGCAGGCCGTGCCGGGAGTGGTTCTGGATACGACTGTGCTTGAGGTGGGCTGGAGATTCTGCACGCTGAATGTGGTCTGTGCCACAACGGGAGCATTCCTGTTGTTCTCCTGCATAGGCTTGAATGATTCGGCAGCGGATGGCAGGGAAACGATGCCGCCAAAGTGGCTGGAATCCCTTTCAAAGATGAGTTACGGAATGTTCCTGATGCATATCTTCTGGCTGCATATGTGGACGTATGTATCTATGCAGATGCTCCAGCTGCCAACCGTGGCCTCTATACCCTTCATTGCCGTGTGCACGTTCGTGTCATCGGCTCTCTGCACCAAACTTATTTCGCTGCTGCCGGGCAGTAAGTGGGTGGTAGGCTGCTAGGTCAGTGCTCCACGGAGAAGGTCCCGTCCGGGGCCTGGACAATTGTGTCTCCTT
>JAGCGL010000025.1 GCA_017649605.1 Spirochaetia bacterium | reverse complement strand
TGTAAGCGTTTCTATCGGAAAGGTTTCTATGGATGCAGACAAACTGGCAGAGAACATGGCAGTTGTAGCATCCGAGATTGAGAGAAAGCGGCCTGCCGATGCAAAGGGCGACTTTGTCCTTTCTCTGGCTATCTCTTCAACTATGGGACCTGGCGTAAAGGTTAAGAAGGCTTAAGGAGAGGTAGACTATGGCAGAATATATTGCAAAAGTACAGGATAGCAAGAAAGAAGCAGTAGCAGATCTCAAGTCAAGGTTCGATGGAATCTCAAGCTTTATTTTCACAGACTACAGAGGTCTTACTGTTGCACAGATCACAGAGATCAGAGACAAGCTTAGAACCAGTGATACAGAATTCAAGGTAGTCAAGAACAGATTTGCCAAGATTGCCATGAAGGATCTGGGAATCACTGATGTGGATGACTTCCTCAAGGGACCTACTGCAGTTGCAGCAGTTCCAGGAGAATCCAACGATGTTGCCAAGGCACTTTTTGAGTTTGCAAAAGGTATGCCTCTGACAGTCAAGGGTGCAGTCATCAACGGAGAACTTTTTGATGCGGCAAAGATTGAGGCATTCTCAAAGCTGCCTGGAAGATCTCAGCTTATCGCTATGTTGATGGGTCTCATGAAGGCTCCTGTCCAGAAGCTTGCTGCAACACTGCAGGCAATCGTGGACAAGGGTGGGGATTCTGCAAAAGCCGAAGAGGCAAAGACAGAATAAAATCGCCGTTTTACGGTATTTTATAACTGCAGCTTTAGTCTTAAATAGTCATGCTACAGCTGCATAGAAAAAACTAAAAAAAGGAGAAGTTAATATGGCTACAAAAGATGAAATTCTTGAATCAATCGCTAATATGACAGTTATGGAGATTGCTGATCTTGTAAAGGCAATGGAGGAAAAGTTCGGAGTATCTGCAGCAGCAGTTGCAGCACCAGTTGCAGGCGGAGCAGCCGCAGCAGCACCAGCTGAGGAAGAGAAGACAGAATTCGACGTAATCCTGGCTGCTGTTCCAGCTGACAAGAAGATTCCTTGTATCAAAGTTGTCAGAGAGATCACAGGTCTTGGACTTAAGGAAGCAAAAGAGCTTGTTGAAGGCGCTCCAAAGGCTATCAAGGAAGGCGCTTCCAAGGAAGATGCTGATGCTCTTAAGACAAAACTTGAGGCTGCTGGCGCAAAGGTTGAGATTAAATAAGCTTGACTTTGATTTCAGAACAGTTTTAGATTTTATATTTTTTTTTCAAAGGGGTTGGACTATCCGTAGTACAGCCCCTGTTTGTCCATACGGACACGGCTTTATCGAGGGAGGTATAGCGAATGCTTGATAGGAAAAAAGCTATTAAGCGGCATTTTATTGTAGGGGATACTTATTACGAAGGCGAGTATCATGAGTTCATGGATGTTCCGAACCTGATTGATATCCAGCTCTCTTCCTACGAGAATTTTTTACAGCTTGAGAGACTTAAGAAAGGCGAAACGCTTGAGAACCAGGGTCTTGAGGAAGTGTTCAGAAGTACATTCCCGATAGAGAGCCCCAACGGTGACATGACTCTTGAGTATGTCGGATATTCCTTGGGCGATAAAAAGAACAAGAAGCTTGACGAGTTTGAATGCAAGCAGAAGAACGCCACTTATTCTATCCCTCTTAAGGCCAAGATAAACCTTACCTTTGCTACCGGAGAGATCCGGCAGAAAGAGATTTACATGGGCGACATTCCTATGATGACAGACAGAGGTACTTTCATCATTAATGGAGCCGAACGTGTTATAGTTAGCCAGATCCACAGATCCCCTGGAGTTGTCTTCTCCTACGAGAAGGACAAGGCACTCTATTCCTCAAGAATCATTCCTTACCGGGGTTCCTGGCTTGAGTTTGAGATTGACAAGAAGAAAGGGCTTATCTTTGCAAAGATAGACCGGAAGAAGAGAATCTTAGGTACTACTTTCCTCCGGGCTCTTGGCTACGATACAAGCGAGCAGATTATCGAAAGCTTCTATGCCACAAAGAAAGCTGTCATTCATTCTAAAGACGAGAGAAATATTGACTTGGAGGGAAAAATCCTGGCCAAGGCAATTTACCATAACGACACAAAACTCTACAGCACCGGCGACGAGATAAGCCGGAGTGCACTGGAGGATATGCGGGAAAAGGGAATCAAGGAGATTACTATTGTCGATATTGACAAGAAGACAAAACAAACCCTTCATTCCGATATGATCCTCAACTGCCTTAAGAAAGAGAAGGAGAAGGCCAAGGATGGCGCCGAGCCTACAAAGGAAGATGCTCTTAAGGAAGTTTTTGATGTATTGTTCCCAGGAGAACTTTTCTCCAAGGAAAACGGCGAGAAAGAGCTTAGGAATATGTTCTTCAGCGCCAAGAAATATGACCTGGGCAAGGTTGGACGTTATAAGCTGAATAAAAAGTATAACCCCAAGGACGATAAAGAAGATAAAGATGAAGATGTGGACAAGAAGGATGATTCCGGCGAAACAGTTCTGACCATGGAAGATATCATCAACACTATGTCTTTCCTTATCAGAGTGTATGTTGGCGAGGAGACTCCTGACGACATCGACCACCTTGGCAACCGTCGTATCCGTTCTGTGGGCGAGCTTCTGACAAACCAGCTCAAGGTTGCATTTGCCAGAGTTGAACACATTGCAAAAGACAGGATGCAGCTTAAGGAGACCGAGACCCTCAGGCCATCTGATCTTATTTCAATTAAACCTATTGTCACAATTATCAGAGAGTTCTTCAGCTCCGACCAGCTGTCTCAGTTCATGGACCAGGTGAACCCACTTGCAGAGCTTACACACAAGAGAAGACTCAGCGCCCTGGGTACAGGCGGTCTTACCAGAGACAGAGCAGGATTCGAGGTCAGAGATGTACACTTTACCCACTATGGAAGAATGTGTCCTATCGAGACTCCTGAAGGTGCCAACATCGGTCTTATTGTATCCCTTGCAACCTATACCAAGGTTAACGAGTATGGATTCCTTGAGGCTCCATACCGGAAGGTTGAGAAAGGAAGAGCTACAAAAGCTGTAAGATACATGGATGCCATGGACGAGGAGAAAAAGATTATCGCCCAGGCCAACGCAGTTCTCGATTCAAAAGGCAATCTGGTGAACGAGCAGGTTTCTGTCCGCAAGGCTGGAAACTACTACTCCGAGGAAAGAGAAAAAGTCCAGTATATGGATGTTTCACCAAAGCAGGTAATCTCTGTATCTACATCCCTGGTTCCATTTATCGAGCACGATGACGCGAACAGAGCTCTTATGGGCTCCAACATGATGAGGCAGGCTGTTCCGCTGCTGTTCCCTAATGCTCCTATTGTAGGAACTGGAATGGAGGGAAGGACTGCATATGATTCCGGCGTTGTAGTCAAGGCTAAAAGAGCTGGAAAAGTTTCCTATGTATCAGCTTCATGTGTAGAGATTATTCCCGATGAAGATCCTAATGCTGTAGATTTTTACAGACTGCAGAAATTCCAGAGGACAAACCAGGATACCTGCTTCTCTCAGAAGCCTATTGTAGCTCTGGATGAAAAGATAGAGAAAGGTGATGTAATCGCTGACGGTCCTGCAACAGACCAGGGCGAGCTTGCTTTAGGACGGAACGTTCTGGTGGGCTTTATCCCATGGAACGGATATAACTACGAGGATGCTATCCTTATCTCAGAGAGAGTGGTCAAGGAAGATATATTCACATCTATCCACCTGAGTGAGTTCGAGGCTGAGGTGCGGGAGAATAAAAATGGGGCAGATACTCTGACCCGCGATATTCCGAATGTAAGCGAGAAGAAGCTGGAGAACCTGGACGAGGAAGGAATTGTCCGCATAGGTGCCAAGGTCAAAGCCAATGATATTCTGGTTGGAAAGACCACACCTAAGGCCGAGAATGATTCTTCTGCAGAGTTCAAGCTTCTGCGCACACTCTTCGGCGAGAAAGTAAAGCCTGTTAAAGATACAAGCCGCAGAGTTCCTGCTGGAGTAAGCGGAACTGTAATCGATGTACAGCGGCTTAAGAAATCTGCAGGGGACGAGCTTAGCCCAGGAGTTGAGGAGATAGTTAAAGTTATCATAGCAACCAAGCGTAAGCTCCGGGCCGGCGACAAGCTGGCTGGACGCCATGGAAACAAAGGTGTTGTATCCCGCATCCTTCCTGAGGAGGATATGCCATACCTGGCAGACGGTACACCGCTTGATATCTGTCTTAACCCTCTTGGTGTACCATCCCGTATGAACCTGGGTCAGCTTATGGAGGCCAGCCTTGGTCTTGCCGGCCTTGCATTGAACGAAAAGTATGCAGTTCCTGTATTCCAGTCTGCTACTAACGATATGATATCCAAGCTTCTTAAGAAGGGCGGTCAGCCGGAGAACTCAAAGGCAATTCTTTACGACGGTCTTACCGGAGAGCCTTTCGAGAATCCTCTTATGATCGGCTGTGCATACATGCTCAAGCTCAACCACCTGGTAGATGACAAGATGCATGCCCGCTCCACCGGTCCTTATTCCCTTATTACCCAGCAGCCTCTGGGTGGAAAGGCTCAGTTCGGAGGCCAGAGACTTGGAGAGATGGAGGTATGGGCACTTGAGGCTTATGGTGCCGCAAATACACTCCAGGAATTCCTTACAATCAAATCCGACGATATGAATGGAAGGACCAAGACCTATGAGAATATTGTAAAGGGCGAATCCACCACACAGGCTGGTATTCCGGAATCCTTCAATGTTCTTGTCCAGGAGCTCCGCGGATTGGCACTGGATATGTCCCTGTGGAATGACAAGGGAGAGCAGATTCCTCTTACCGAGAAGGATGAGGAATTGATTAAGCAGTCAGCCGGGAAGCAATTCTAAGGGAAGGGTAGTATAGCTATGATGAAAGATATGCAGGAATTTGATAGTATTTTAATTAAACTCGCTTCTCCAGAACAGATCAGAAAATGGTCCTATGGCGAGGTTACTAAATCCGAGACAATTAACTATAGAAGCCAGGACCCTGAGGATGATGGACTTTTCTGCCGCAAGATATTTGGCACTACCAAGGATTGGGAGTGCAAATGCGGGAAATTCAAGTCTATCCGTTATAAAGGTGTCAAGTGCGAGCGCTGCCACGTGGAGGTTACCCATTCCAGAGTCAGAAGAGAGAGGATGGGACACATCGAGCTTGCCTCTCCGGTTGCTCATATCTGGTATTACCGCTCTGTTCCTTCTCCGATCGGCCTTCTGCTCAACCTTTCTGCAGCAGATTTAAGGTCTATTCTCTATTACGAGAAGTACATAGTTATCGACGCAGGAAATACCGAAGATACAAAGCTTCATAAGTACCAGGTTATCGCAGAAGAGGATTACACCAAGGCAAAAGAGAAGTTTGGCCAGAGCTTTACAGCCGATACCGGTGCAGAAGCCATCAAGATCCTTCTTAAGGAGCTTGACCTTGAGGAGCTTGCAAAGAGCCTCCGGGCCGAGATGAACAAGAAGGACGGCAAGGTGGAGAAGAAGTACCTCAAGCGGCTTGAGGCTGTGGAGGGCTTCCTTAAATCCGAGATCAACCCAAGCTGGATGATTCTGGATGTAATTCCTGTTATTCCTCCAGATCTGCGTCCTATGACCCCAATGGAAGGGGGCCGTTTTGCAACATCAGATCTCAACGACCTATATAGAAGAGTTATCAACAGAAACAACAGACTTAAGAAAGTCCAGGCTATGGGGGCACCAGACATTCTGCTCAAGAGCGAGAAACGTATGCTCCAGGAAGCAGTTGATGCCCTTCTTGACAACTCAAAGAAAAAGAAACCGGCAAAGGGAACCAGCACCAGACCTGCCAAGTCTCTTTCCGATATGCTCAAAGGAAAACAGGGACGGTTCCGCCAGAACCTGCTTGGAAAGAGAGTAGACTATTCCGGCCGTTCTGTAATTGTTGTCGGACCTGAGCTCAAGTTCCACCAGTGCGGTCTTCCTGCGAAGATGGCTCTGGAGCTTTACAAGCCATTTATCATGAAAAAGCTTGTGGAGAAGGAAATTGTTTATAACATAAAGAAAGCAAAGACCCTTGTAGAAGAAGCGGCCGATGAAGTTTGGGGCGTACTTGACGAGGTTGTGAAGGAGCATCCGGTTATGCTTAACCGTGCACCTACACTGCACCGCCTTGGAATCCAGGCATTTGAGCCGGTTCTTGTAGAAGGTAAAGCTATAAAGCTGCATCCTCTGGTATGCCGTGCGTTCAACGCCGACTTCGATGGAGACCAGATGGCTGTCCATCTGCCTCTTACCCAGGCTGCCCAGATTGAGTGCTGGACTCTTATGATGTCTATCAACAACCTGCTGGACCCAGCCAACGGTAAACCTATTGTATTCCCATCCCTGGATATGGTCCTTGGTATCTACCAGCTTACTATTGCAAAGCCTTATGAAGAAGGTCCTAACAGCGATGGAAAGCAGACTCTCAAGGTAAGATGCTTCTCATCCTTCGACGAGGTGCTTCAGGCATTGGATTCACGCTCCATCAGGTATCAGGATGTAATAAAGATCAAAGTTGTGGACGGCAAAGTGGTAGGCAAGTCCGTGGACAAGAGCCTGGAAGGCCAGTATATTCTTACAACCCCAGGACGGCTTCTGTTCAACGAGCCGCTGCCAGATGTGCTTGAGTTCCACAACGGTCCTTTCTTTGACGGACTTTCTGCTAAGAAGTGGACTTTGGCGGCCGGCGACAAGGATAAGGCCGACTGGCTTAAAGGTTATATAGATAAGGACCTCAAGAAGGTTATCTTCGATTGCTACAAACAGTTCGGTTCCTCTGTCACAATCCAGCTTCTTGATGCAGTCAAGGACCTCGGATTCAAGTATGCCACCAAGTTCGGCTCTACAATCAGTATGGCAGATATCATTGTTCCGGAAAAGAAGAAAGAGCTTATTGACGAAGCTCAGAAGAAGATCAAGGATATCCAGGGCCAGTCCAAGGGCGGTTCTATTACCGAGAAAGAGCGGTATAACAGAGTAATCGAGGTTTGGGCTTCTACAGAAAATGCTGTTACCGAAGAGCTTATGAAGCGTCTGGCAGAAGACCGTCAGGGCTTTAACCCAGTCTATATGATGACCCAGTCAGGAGCCAGAGGTAGCCGTACACAGCTTAGACAGCTGGCAGGAATGAGAGGCCGTATGCAGAAGCCTAATGGCGAGATCATCGAGCTGGCAATCCGCTCCAACTTCAAGGAAGGTCTTTCTATCATCGAGTTCTTTATCTCCTGTAACGGAGCTAGAAAAGGTCTTGCCGATACAGCCCTCAAGACATCCAACGCCGGTTATCTTACCAGACGTCTTGTAGATATTGCTCAGGATGTTGTTGTAGAGGAAGAGGACTGCGGAACCATCAATGGTATGGATATAAGCGCCCTCAAGGAAGGGGAGCAGATCAAGGAATCCCTTGCAGATAGAATCGAGGGAAGATTCACCCTTGAGCGGGTTAAGCACCCGATCACAGGCGAGCTTATCCTGGACATGAACCAGGAGATCACCGAGGCCAAGGCCAAGGAGATCGAAGCCGCAGGTATTGAGACTGTAAGGATCAGAAGCGTTCTTACCTGTGACTCCAAGCACGGTGTATGCCAGAAATGCTATGGACGGAACCTGGCCAACAACAGACCTGTCGAGATAGGCGAGGCTGTCGGAATCATCGCGGCTCAGTCCATCGGTCAGCCAGGTACTCAGCTTACCATGAGAACATTCCATACCGGTGGTACAGCAGACAAGGCCAGCGAGACAAAAGAGATAAAGCGGGATTATCCTGTATATATCAAGGAGATCCACGGCAATACAGTCGAGCTTGAGAACGGTAACTACATCTTCACCAGAAAGGGTTATATCACTGTTAATAAAATTCTCATTGCCAGAGATATTAAGGGCGACAAGCTCCTGGTTGAAGACTGGGAGATGGTTACCCCAGGCAAGCCGCTCATCAAGCGGAGCAAAGAGACAGTAAATGCCACCAACAAGGCCTATGTCCATATCTTTGGAGATAAGCTTCTTTCCCTGGGTACAGAGCAGCGTATTGACATCAAGAGTGGAACCGAACTTTTCATCAAGGCAGACAGCTGTGTAGAGGCAGATAGTGTCATTGCTGTGTTCGACCCGTTCAACGAGCCTATCATTGCAGAGTATTCTGGTACTATCAAATATCATGACTTTGAGCCAGAGAAAACTATGAGAGAGGTTATCAATGCGAACAGCGGAAATAAGGAGAAGAGAATCATTGAATTCACCGACGAGTCCCTGGATCCTAGAATCTCTATCGTAGATTCAAAGGGCGAAGAGGTGGTAACCTATTATCTCCCTGGAAACTCCTATGTCTCTGTAGAAGATGGCGCAAAGGTCAAGGCTGGAGTTATTCTGGCCAAAATGGATAAGGAAGTTACCAAAGGTTCCGATATTACCGACGGTCTTCCACGTGTCGAGGAACTGTTCGAGGCCAGAATTCCTAAGAACCCTGCGGTTCTTGCCATGGTTTCCGGAACTGTCAAGTTCTCTGGAAAGAGCAAGGGCAAGAGAATCATTGTTATAACCGATGAGCAGGAGAGAGAGTTCAAGCATCTTATCCCGATGGGCAAGAACCTGCTTGTCCGGGACGGCGATAAAGTTGAGGCTGGCGAGGAGCTGTGCGACGGCGAGAAGAACCCACACGACATCCTGAATATCCTGGGCGAGAATGCACTCCAGGCATACCTGATGAACGAGGTTCTCAAGGTATATAAGAAGGTAGATGTAAGAATCAACGATAAGCATATCGGTGTAATCATCCGCCAGATGCTCAGAAAGGTTGAGATTGCCCATGTCGGCGATACCAGATTCATTCTTGGCAGCCAGGAGGATAAGGTTAAGTTCCAGGAAGAGAACAAGCGCGTTATCGGTCTCAAGGGAGCTCCGGCTGTTGCAAGGTCCAAGCTTCTTGGAATCACCAAGGCATCGCTGGCTATCGAGTCCTTCCTCTCTGCAGCTTCCTTCCAGGAGACCACCAAGGTTCTTACCAAGGCAGCTATTGAAGGAAAGACAGATCATCTCCACGGACTTAAGGAGAATCTGCTGATAGGTCATCTTATCCCGGCCGGAACCGGAAACAAGATGTACCGCAACGTGAAGCTGTATAACGAGCAGAACGAAGATCTGGACCAGGTGGTTCAGGAGGTGCTGGACAGACGGAAGCAGGAGGCGCAGGAAGCTGCCGAAAGCGGTCCGAAACAGCGCAGTATTGATGATCTTGAATAGGGAATAGTAACCCTACTTGACTTTTTCCAGTCAGATTGTTAATCTAGTGTTCTGGAAAAATGGGCAGTATATGCTGCCGAAAATTATATAGGAGAAGGTTGTTAAATGCCTACAATCAATCAGTTAATCAGAAAAGGTAGAAAAGCGGTCAAGAAAAAGACCAAATCTCCTGCTCTTGAAAGCTGTCCTCAGAAGAGAGGCGTATGTACAAGAGTTATGACTGTAACACCTAAGAAACCTAACTCTGCTTTGAGAAAGGTTGCCAGAGTAAGACTTTCCAATGGCATCGAGGTTACAGCTTACATTCCAGGTATCGGACATAACCTGCAGGAGCACTCTGTAATTCTGCTCAGAGGTGGAAGAGTAAAGGACCTCCCTGGTGTTAGATATCATATCATCAGAGGTGCAAAGGATACCCTTGGTGTAGAAGACAGAAAGAGATCACGTTCTAAATACGGAACAAAGAAACCAAAGGCTTGATAGAGGAACGTATAAATGTCTAGAAGAAGCGGTGCTACAAAAAGAGAATTTATTCCAGATCCACGGTACAACAGTACAGTGGTTGCAAAGTTCATTACACGCATGATGTTTGACGGCAAGAAATCGATCAGCACAAAGATCATGTATGATGCAATGGAATTTTTAAGCAAAAAGACAGATAAGGAACCTATCGAGGCTCTTACAACAGCGCTGGAGAATGTTAAGCCAGTTGTTGAGGTTAAGTCCAGAAGAGTAGGTGGATCTACCTATCAGGTTCCAATGGAAATAAGAGAGTCCAGAAGAGAAGCTCTGGCCATGAGATGGATTATCCAGGCTTCAAGATCCAGGAATGGAAAAACTATGGGCGAAAAGCTGGGTGCTGAGCTGCTTGATGCATTCAATTCAACAGGTACAGCATTCAAGAAAAAGGAAGATACCCACAAGATGGCAGAGGCCAACAAGGCATTCTCCCATTATCGTTGGTAGTCTAAATAGCCCTTTTTTCGTCGAAAAAGGGGCTATAAACCATTTATTTGCTTGATTTTATCACATTTTAGTATTGTCAAAAGTTTCTGCTTGTGATAAAACAAGATGAAATAGGTCGTTTTTCTGCGACCATTTGTGCATTTGGTTGAGCCAAACCAATTGCTCGGAGCTGCCTGCGGCAGCTGGAGTGGTAAGGTGGTGATACTGTCATTCATATCTTTTGAATAATAGTGTTGTCATCTTTTTATCTCAATTATTTTTGAAAATGAAATTTTTTTAAGTATTAGATTCTTTAGGAGGAAACTAATGGCAAAAGAGAAGTTTGAAAGGACAAAACCACACATTAACGTTGGTACAATCGGACACGTAGACCATGGTAAGACAACTCTTACCGCAGCAATTTCTATGTATTGCGCAAAGAAGAACGGCGGAAAGGTAATGAACTATGATGATATCGACAACGCACCAGAAGAGAAAGCTAGAGGTATCACCATCAACACAAGACATATCGAGTATGAAACAGCAAACAGACACTACGCTCACGTAGACTGCCCGGGCCATGCCGACTATGTTAAGAACATGATCACCGGTGCCGCACAGATGGACGGTGCAGTTATCCTGGTAGCTGCAGACTCTGGTCCAGAGCCACAGACAAGAGAGCACATCCTGCTTGCAAGACAGGTTGGCGTTCCAAAGCTGATTGTATTCCTTAACAAGATGGACCTTGCAGACCCAGAGCTGGTTGAGCTCGTAGAGGTAGAGGTTCAGGAACTTCTTGAGAAGTACGGTTTCGATCCTAACTGTCCTATCATCAAGGGATCTGCATTCGAGGCTATGTCTCATCCAGACGACCCAGAGAAGACAAAGTGCATCCAGGAGCTCCTCGATGCAATGGATACATATTTCCCACTCCCAGAGAGAGAAATCGACAAGCCATTCCTGATGCCAGTAGAGGATATCTTCTCTATCTCCGGCCGTGGTACAGTAGCTACCGGAAGAATCGAGAGAGGTATTGTTAAGGTTGGCGATGCAGTTGAGATCGTAGGTATCAAGGAGACAAGAAGCTCCGTAGTTACCGGCGTCGAGATGTTCAACAAGACAATGGATCAGGGAGAAGCTGGAGACAACGTAGGTATCCTGCTCCGCGGTGTTGAGAAGAAAGAGATCGAAAGAGGTCAGGTACTTGCAAAACCAGGTACAATCACACCACACAAGAAGTTCAAGGGAGCTATCTACTGTCTGACAAAGGAAGAGGGTGGACGCCACAACCCATTCTTCACAGGTTACAGACCACAGTTCTATTTCAGAACAACCGATATTACCGGTACTGTTACACTGCCAGAAGACAAGCAGATGGTTATGCCTGGTGACAACACCGAGCTTACAGTAGAACTTATTTATCCTATCGCTATGGAGAAAGGTCTTAGATTCGCTATCCGTGAGGGTGGAAAGACTGTAGCCAGCGGCCAGGTAACAGAGATTATTGAGTAACAAGAATATGCCCTCCGTATCTGAAGCGGGGGGCCATTTTTTCGGGAGAAAGTAATAAAAATGGCTGAAGAAAGGATTAGAGTAAGGCTTAGAGGTTTTGACATCGAATTGATTGACCAGAGTGCAAAGTCTATTGTACAGACTGTTGTAAAGGCTGGTGCAAAAGTTGCTGGACCAATCCCTCTGCCTACAAAGATCAACAAATACACTGTTCTTAAATCTCCGTTTGTAAACAAAAAATCACGGGAACAGTTTGAGATGAGAACACACAAAAGGTTAATTGATATTTTTGAGCCATCCTCAGACGTAATGGATGCCCTTATGAAACTTGAATTGCCCGCAGGTGTTGATGTAGAGATTAAGCAGTGATTGGGGTGATGAGATTATGAT
>JAGCGL010000001.1 GCA_017649605.1 Spirochaetia bacterium | reverse complement strand
CGAGACCGACCTGATTCCATTCTTTGTCATGCCCCAGGCAGTCAGCCTGATCCTGGCCGGGATAATGATTCTTTTAAGCCGCAAGCGCAAGCAGCAGAACCTCTCCATAAAAGATGGTTTCATAACAGTAGCTGTACTGTGGCTTGTAGCTGCAGTATCCGGATCTATGCCGTACTTTATCTCCAGAGTGATTCCTTCATATACCGATGCATTCTTCGAGACCATGTCGGGATTCACAGGCTGCGGTGCAACTATCCTTGTGGATATAGAGGCGCTGCCTAAATGCATGCTGTTCTGGCGTGCCATGACCCACTATATGGGCGGTATGGGAATCGTGGTCTTCATGGTTGCCATATTCCCTCTTATGGGTATAGGTGGAATGAAGATGGTCAAGACCGAGACCACCGGCCCGACCATGCAGAAGATAATGCCCAAGATTGCCCAGACTGCCAAGATTCTGTGGTGCATCTACTTTGGCCTGACACTTATAGAGACTATCCTTTTAAGCGCCGCAGGGCTTACACTGTACGATGCCCTGTCACACTCGATGTCCACCATTGCCACCGGAGGCTTCTCAACCCGCAATGCAAGCGTGGCATCCTTCAACTCTGTATATGTCGATGCCATAGTCACAGCATTCATGTTCCTGAGCGGAATAAACTTTGCTCTCTACTTCAGCCTGATATTCGGCAAGGTATCTGTAATAAGGCAGAACACCGAGCTTAAGGTCTACACAGGAATATTCCTGATCTGCACCGCTATTGTAGTCTTTGACCTTCTGGGAAACCATGTTGAGTCTCTTGGAGAGGCACTACGTTTCGGAAGCTTTGAGGTTGCGGCCACCTTGAGCACCACCGGTTTTGCAAACTGCGACTATATGAACTGGCCTATGCTGTCGCAGATGGTGATCTTCCTCCTTATGTTCTCGGGCGGATGTGCCGGATCCACCGCAGGCGGCATGAAAGTGATCCGTATGCTGATAATTGTCAAGCAGAGTGTCATAGAGATGAAGAGGATGCTCCGGCCACGCGGTATCTATATGATCAAGGACAGCGATATGATAGTGCGCAAGAACACTGTGCTCAGTATCGCAGGATTCGTTGCCCTGTATATAATCCTCACAATCATAACTTCGCTGGTCACAGCAACTGGCGGCTACGACCTCCTCACCTGCTTCTCCTGCTCCGCATCCACAATAGGAAACGTGGGACCTGGATTCTCTATGATAGGCCCTGCCGGAAACTATTCCTTCTTTGCCGATTATGTGAAGTGGCTCCTGAGTTTCAACATGCTCACAGGCCGTCTTGAGATCTATCCTGTGATGATTCTTTTCACACACCACCTGTGGAGACGATAGAATAAATCAGCTTCATATCCAGAGCGCCTCTTACTGATTCTGCAAGCCTGTCATACTGCTCTTCACGGTAAGTCTGAGGGTCGAAGACAGCATTCTCATCGAATGTAAGATTGCGTTTTTTATACAGTGCCTCCACGATGCTCTTTGCGATACCTGCCCCGTCAAACAGGCCGTGGATATAGCTGCCGTAAACATTTCCTTTCTGCAGGACAGCCCCATGAATATTGCTCTGTCCCATGTGGATCTCGTATCCTCGGTAATTCATTCCATCAAGGGCTGCAAACATTCCTGCAATACCTGAGAATGAGCCTTCCACCTGTGTCCGGGTCTTCTCTTGTGCAAATACTGTCTCGATATCCAGAAGCCCCATTCCGGAAATCTCTCCTCCACCTTCTGTTCCAAAGGGGTCAGAGATCGACTTCCCAAGCATCTGCAGTCCACCGCAGATGCCGAAGATAGGAATTCCATGCGAAGCTGATTTAAGTATTTCTGCCTCAAGCCCATTCTGACGCATCCATTTTAGGTCTGAGACTGTGGATTTTGTCCCTGGGATTATGATCATATCGGGGTTTCCGAGCTCAGAGAGAGTCTTAACATAACGGAGCGATACGCCTGAAAAACGCTCAAAAGGAGAGAAATCGGTAAAGTTAGAAATTCGCGGAAGATGGACAACTGCAATATCAATCTCTTTCCGAGCCCTGCTGGAGAGCCGCTCGCTCAGGCTGTCCTCATCATCAATATCCACATGAAGATAAGGGACCACACCGGCACATGGAACCTTGACCAGCTTATAGAGCATATCAAGCCCTGGTTTAAGGATAGAGACATCGCCACGGAACTTATTGATCAGAGTGGCTTTGACCATTGCCCTCTCTTCCGGCTCAAGCAGTGCCAGTGTCCCATAGAGCTGGGCAAATACTCCGCCGCGGTCTATATCTCCCACAAGGAGGACTGGAGACTTAACCATCTTGGCAAGCCCCATGTTCACTATGTCATCCTCTTTAAGATTGATCTCTGCAGGACTGCCAGCCCCCTCGATCACGATGATATCGTTTTCCGAGGCCAGAGTGTCATAAGCGCTCATAATCTCTGGAATCAGCTGTCTCTTATATTTGAAATAATCGGCAGCGCTCATATTGGCACGCACTTCCCCGTTCACAATCACCTGGGAACCAACATCTGTAGTAGGTTTAAGGAGAACCGGATTCATAAGGACAGAGGGCTTTATTCCTGCAGCCTCGGCCTGAACCACCTGGGCCCTCCCCATCTCAAGGCCTTCCTCTGTGATAAAGGAATTGAGCGCCATATTCTGGGATTTAAATGGGGCGACACGGTAGCCATCCTGCCGGAAGATGCGGCATAGTGCGGCGCAGAGAAGGCTTTTGCCTGCGTTGGACATAGTCCCCTGGATCATGACAGGTTTTGCTCTGTTCATCTCAGAACCTCTCGCATGGCTGATAAAAGCTGGTCATTCTCTTTCTGACTTCGGATTGCTATCCGGATAAAGCCTTTCCTCAAGCCCTTATAATTCGAGCAGTCACGGACAAGAATCCCTTTCTCAAGCAGTCTGGTGTACAGATTCACATCAGAATATATAAGGAGGAAATTCGCCTCGCCCGGATACACTTTTACTCCCATCGATTTCAGCGCAGAGGCCATGCGTTCACGCTCTATGCATATGCTTTTCACTGCATCTGAAAGCCATTCTCCGCAATCCAGAGCAGCACATCCTGCTTTCTGGGCAGGGATAGAGACGTTCCAGCACGGCGCTTTCTCGGACATTGTGGCAATAAAAGCGCTGTCTGAGCAGAGCACATAACCAAGCCTGAGACCTGGAATCGCAAAGCTTTTGGTGAATGCCTTCAGAATGACAAGATTCGGATATTTCTTAAGCAGCTCCGGCACATTGTATAACCCTGGAAAATCGGACAAATCCATAAAGCACATGTCGCAGAAGATCCTTATACCGGTCCCTGCCAGTTTAGCAAGCAGTTCCGGCTCTACCGTTATTCCTGTCGGGTTGTTCGGTGTACAGATGAAAAGAGCGCTGTACTGGGAAAAAGCTATGGCTGTGATGCCATCATCAAGGACAAATCCATTCTTCTCATCAAGCATAAAATGTTCGATTTCAATTCCTGCGGCCGTCAGCGCCGACTGGTACTCGCTGAATGTCGGAGAGACAAGCAGTGCAGGCTTTTCCTTGGGCAGGGAGTATGCAAATGAATAAATAAGTTCGGCCGCACCGTTGCCGCAGAGTATCCAAGCTTCCGGCATACCCTCATGCTCCGACAGCTTTTTACGAAGCTCTCTGCAATAGGGATCCGGGTAAGATGTACAATTGTACAATGACTCCTCTGCTGCCTTTCTTACCGGCTCAGGAATGCCGAATGGATTGATGTTTGCAGAGAAATCAAGCAGCCCTTTATGTGTATAGATGTCACCGCCATGGGGATTTTTTCCGTTTAAAAGCATATCAGTATAACTCCTGTTCTAAGCAGAATTCCGGCAATAAGCATCAGGGTCGAAGCAGTATACATAAGCTGGCCGGCCCGCTTGATATCGCTACTCTCTATAGGTCTGACATCGTCGCCGAGATATTCTTTATCATGAAGGATTCTTCCGTAAACAGCAGGCCCATTCAACCGTACATTCAGTGCCCCTGCAAATACAGATTCGGTCTGGGCAGCATTTGGACTTGTGTGCTTAAAGCGGTCGCGCCTGAATATCTTAAGCGCATTCTTTCCATCAAGATGACAGAGTGGGCACGATGCAATCATTAAAAATGCGCTGATCCTTGATGGTATAAAGTTCACCACATCATCGGTTTTTGCGGCAGCACGGCCGAAATAGAGATACTTTTCATTCTTATATCCCAGCATGGAATCCATTGTGTTAACAGCCTTATAAAAGAAACCGCCCGGCGCACCGAATAAAAACATCCAGAAAAGCGGAGCAATAACACCGTCGGAGCCGTTTTCGGCAATTGTCTCCACAGCCGCACGGCAGATTCCTTCTTTATCCAGGGCATCGGTATCCCGCCCCACCACATAGGAGACCGCTTTTCTGGCAGCCTCGATATCGCCCTCCTCAAGGGCTTTCTCAACTGCACTGCACTCCCGCACCAGCTCCCGGGCTGCAAGAATCTGGGCGCACATTATGCTGCTGATGACAAGATATATGGCCGGATGTATCTTCCACATTATAAAAAGGATGAAAGCAGGAACAGCGGTTGAAACAGCAATCACAATAAGAACTGTCCATACACCCCGCAGAATATCCCTTTTATCGTCATTGCCAAGGCGCAGTTTTTTATCCAGGAAAGAGATCAGCTTTCCGATTGCCACCACTGGATGAGGTACAGCATGGGGATCGCCCACAAAGAAGTCGATGATGAATCCGATTATTATCGAACATGTCTGATAAATCAGAAGCTCAGCCATCAAGCCTCCTCTTCTGCATCACAAACACAGTGACAGGATTCTGGGCTGCCATAAGATTATAAGAGCCGGCCTTCTTGGTGCGCGAAATATTGACCGAGACTGCCTCGAAAATATCAAAGCCAAGCTCTTTTGCACAGGCAAAGGCCTCAGCCTGGGATTCCAGAGTCACGGTGTTCATGACAATCCTTACACCTGGATTTTTATCAAGCAGAACATTCAATATGCTGTGCAGGTTGCCACCGCTTCCCCCAATGAATGCGTGGGTGGGAGCAGGAAGATCATTAAGTACCTCCGGGGCAGTTCCTGGAACAACAGATATATTATCTGCCATGAATTTCAATTTATTCTGCTTTATAAGCTCGACTGCATCGGGCTCTTTCTCAACCGCAAACACCTGCCCCTTATGTGCTGCAAGGGCACATTCCACCGAGACAGAGCCTGTTCCTGCCCCGATGTCCCATACAACAGAGTCTGCATTCAAGGCCATCTTCGACACTGAGATTGCACGGACCTCTGCCTTTGTCATAGGGACATCGCCCCGTAGAAAATCGCTGTCATCTATCCCGAGACGGAAAGCTTCAAGCGCCTTAGGATTCTCGATGAGCATGACAGAAAGGAGATCAAACTCTTTTTCAGAGAGCTCTGCGACACTCCCTTCTGTTATCTTCTCATCGGGGTAAGAGAGACGTTCCCCTACTGTGCATACAAGATCTCCCAAACCATATTCATTCAATTTTTTACAAACTTCAGATGGAGCATTATCTTTGTCGGTAAGAAAGAATACTTTTTTATTCTTTGAGACAGCGTTCACAAAGTTTCCGTCACGGCCGTGCAGGCTTACCCATATAGAATCGTCCCAGTTCACACCAAGCCTTGCAGAAAGAGCAGAAAGAGAAGAGATGCCTGGAATGACAGTTAAGTCCTCGTCCTCAAACTCTTTGATCATTTTAGTTGCACCGCTGAAGAATCCTGTATCCCCGCGGAAAACAATTGCAGCGTTTCGGATTGATGGGTGAGCATCCAGAAGGTCCCTCACCCTTGCAGGGTCATATTCGTTATAGCAGGGCTTACGGGTATCCAATGTCTGAACTACTGAAGAAGCCCCTATCACAGCGTCGCACTCCTCCAGCGCTTTTTCTGCCTCAAGGGTAAGCATCCTCCTCTCTCCCGGGCCGATTCCTACAAGCGTGATTTTACGGTCAGAAAGCTTATAAATTTTACTCAGCTCAGAAACTGCTTCGTCAAATGAGAATCCTGATATCTGAGGTGGCTGGCCGATTATGACTGGAACAGCTTTGCACTCTGAGGCAGCCCTGATCTTATCTTCAAAACCGCCGGTGGTGCCAGATGCCTTTGTAACAATATATCTTGCACCTATCATCTTGATCTGGGCAGTATTCACTTCCTGGGTGAAAGGTCCCTGGGCTGCGATAATATGGGAAACTGGAATCCCTGCCTTCTCACAGGCCTCCAGGGATGAAGCCACAGGAAGCACCCTTGCCCATACCCTGGACATATCCAGTCCAATGTAATCTGAAAGTTCCTTTGCACCGGTTGTAATCAGAATATTTCCCTCACAATTGGAAAGATATTCTTTTGCCTCCTTGACTGATGAGACATATACAGCGCCTGTGATATGGCCCTCTTTTTCCCGCAGGATCCGCATAAGCTTTATTCCCGCTCCTTCTGCTGCAGCAGCTATATTCTCAGTGACAACCTGGGCATAGGGATGGGTGGCATCTATAATTCTGGCAAAGTGATTCTTATTGAAGAACTCTCCCATCTCATCTGAACTCATACGCCCGGAATGAACAGTAATACCCTCTATTCCATCAAGCAGGACCTGACCATATTCTGTTGCGACACATACAGTCACATCTGCTGCCTTGTTAAGCAGTGAAGCAAGAGTCCTCCCCTCTGTTGTCCCGGCAAAGATACAAATCTTATCAGACATTCTTATATCCTCTCGGAGTCACCATCTTACCGCCTATGTTTTTTGTCTTTGAATTCCCTATGAACACAGATGTGAACATATCTGCCTTGATTTCTGAAAGCTCTGCAAGGCTCATAAGGCGCATGTACTCCCCTTCTCTTCCTATGTTCTGGGCAATTCCACATATAGTCTCAGGCGGACGGTGACGCATGATAATCTCACATGCTTTCTTAAGATAGTCAGAGCGCCTATGGCTTGAAGGGTTATAGAGGACTATGCAGAAATCTGCTGCCGAGGCATGCTCAAGCCGGTTCTCGATCACCTCCATCGGGATAAGCAGATCAGAGAGGCTGATAACAGCAAAATCGCATGCCAAGGGAGATCCTAACAGTGCGGCACCAGACGAGGCAGCTGTCACTCCAGCAATTATCTCTATCTCAACATCATATTCTGAAGCAAGCTCAAGAACAGGAGAAGCCATTCCATATATCCCTGCATCGCCTGAGCAGACAATAGCTGTTGTTTTGCCACTGGCAGCATGTTCAAGGGCAAGGCAGCACCTGTCAATCTCCTGCATCATAGGGGTTGAAAGAAACTGCTTCTGAGGGAAATATGGTTTTATAAGCTTACAATAGACTGTGTAGCCCACAATCAGATCTGCCTGTTCAAGGGCTTTTACTGCCCCAACAGTCATCCCATCGTAATTCCCTGGACCAATCCCTACAACATACAGCTTCTTCAAAATTCAATCCTCCGTTCTTTCTCGGCCACAGCGACAGTTACACCGTCAAGCGCAGTTTTCTTGACAACCAGTCTTCCACCGGCAGAGAGAGCAGAACGTTCACACACATTGCCGGTTCCTACAGTATTCTTTACAAAAGCAGATTCATCAAAATCACCATCCATAGCATTCAGCTCATCGGCAGAGTAGAAAACCAGCTTGGCATTCAGCTTTTCGGCACAGGAGAGCAGTCCTGCCTCTTCTTTTTTCACATCTATGGAAGCAATTTTTTCAACAGCACGAATATCTAATCCATTATCTGCAAACACAGTTTTTATTGCAGAGAGAATATGCTCTTCTGATGTCCCTTTCCTACAACCTATCCCTACAGTAAGAGTGCGTGGAATAAGGCGGAGAGTCTCCTTAAACGGCGACTTATCATGTATTCCGATATAAATGCCTATATCGCCGGAATTGCCCTTAAATAGCCCATCTGGGAGTGATGATGGCAGCTCATGATCTGAGACAATCGGTATATCGTTTTTCAATATTGCGGCAGAGACTTTTTTAGCCATCTCCATAGAAGATATCGCACAATCATTCCGGGCTGCCCATGCGTCGCAGGAAAACTTTCCGGCCCCATCGGTAGCAGTTGTAATCACAGCAGTTGCACCAGTCAGAAAAGCAATCTTTCTTGCAAGATCATTGGCACCTCCGATGTGTCCTGAAAGGATCGGGATTACAAATTTCCCCTGGTCATCAATCACAACCACAGCAGGGTCGGTACCCTTGCTTTTCAGATAAGGGGCAATCTCACGGACTGCAATACCGCAGGCACCTATGAATATCAAAGCATCACTCTCTGCAAACAGAGTCCCAATGTTCTGGAGACTGCGATTATGTATGCAATCCTGTTCCAGTCCCAGCAGCAGACAGAGTTTCCCGGCAAGTTTTTCCCCCGAATCGGAGAAGCAGAATAGAGCTGCCTTCACTTTGACGCCTCCCTGAATTCTGTGGAAAAACCCGGGTCATAGAGACAGGAGCGGGAGAAGCTGCTCTCAAGGAATTTACCTACAGCAATCAGCGCAGTCTTAGTTATGCCGTTTGCCTTGGCTGTCTGCCTCAGATTTCCTACAGTACAGCGGAACACCTTCTCGTCGGGCCAGGTAGCTTTATAGATTATTGCGGCTGGGGTGCCGGCATCATATCCGCCTGCAATCAGGTCCTCACTCACCTTCTCAAGCAGCCCGGTGCTCAAGTACAGCACCATGGTGGCACCGTGGGATGCAAGGGAACGGAGGTTCTCCCTCTCCGGCACATCTGTCCTGCCCGCAGCCCTGGTTATAATCACTGTCTGGGAGACATCAGGCAGAGTGTATTCAGTCTTGAGCGATGCTGCGGCACCGGAAAAAGCGCTTACGCCCGGGGTTATGTCATATTCTATCCCAAGCCTCTCCAGCTCCCGCATCTGCTCCCCGATCGCACCGTAGAGAGAAGGATCGCCGGTATGAAGCCGCACAGTGACAAGCCCATCCCGCTCGGCAACAGAAATTACATCTATTATCTCTTCCAGTGTCATCTTTGCACTGTCATAGAGAGCACACTCTTTTTTTGCATACTGCAGGAGCTCTTTGTTTATAAGGGAGCCGGCGTAAATAATAACATCAGCATTCTCGATGTGTCTCTTGCCACGCAGTGTTATAAGGTCTGTCGCACCGCACCCGGCACCTACAAAATGTATCATGCTTCCTTCTCCTTTACGATTGTCACCAGATAATAGCCCGCATCCTCCGGAATTTCCTCAAGTCTCTCATATATGCGCTCACCCTCTGTGCCGCAGTTCTCAACCGCCTGCACATCCTGTTCTCCGTCCTGGAGGGCGTCAAGAAGCATATCAAGCTCCCCTTTCATGAAAACTTTTGTGCCGGACAGTCTGAGCGCTTCCTTTGCAGATATACCTCCCGGAAGAATATGCAGTGCCTCCCTGTCTGTGCAGAGGGGCTTTCCCAAGGTTGCAGAAGAGGCACAGAATGATGTAACCCCCGGAACCCAGATCACATCAAACCCTTTCTTTTTGACCTGTGGAGCCAGATATGCAAATGTGGAATAAACCGAAGGATCCCCAAGGGTCAGGAATACTACATTTTTACCCATAGAAAGGGCTTCTGCAACTTTTTCTGCCCCAGCTTTATATGCCGCTTCCCTTACATTCTTATCTCTTGTCATTGGCATTTCCACAGGAAACACCGGCTTTTTCTCTGCCTCAGGCACTGCTTTTACAGCAATCTGATATGCAAAGCTTTCTCCCTCTTTTCTATGTGGAACAGCAATGATATCGCACTCTCTGATAAGATTCACAGCCTTGAGAGTCAAAAGCCCAGGGTCGCCTGGACCAACTCCAACACCATAAAGTATTCCCTTTCTCATGAATGTGCCTCCATCCATCTCTTTGCAGTCTCGGTCTTGAAAAGCTCAATATTGCCTGTGGTGAAGAGAATCACCCCTATTTCAAGCATTCCCGCAAACCTGGCAGAAAGGGCTGATTCTATGCGTCTTCTCAAAGCTGTCATTGTACCGGCAAGTACTCCTTCTTTATCCAGAATCCTGAGCATCTCGTCTGTTGTGACACAGCTGAACATAGCCTGGGCAGTCTCTGAATCTGCACCTGCAAGGAGTGCTGCGGCCGCCATAAGCTCTGCACGGCAGTCCCCCTCCTTTGAATGGGTGTTCATGATTCCGCCGGAAAGCTTGACAAACTTACCGATATGACCGGCTAAAAGCACCTGGCAAAAACCTGCATCAACTGCAGCTTCCAGTGCTTTTCCGACATAGTTTGAGCATTTCACAATCTGCTGTGCCTCTATCCCATATACCGATTTAAGGAAATCGGCGCCGAAATTACCTGGTGTAAGGATAAGTCGCCTTTCGCCAATGGCTTTCCGCTGTCTGATCTCAAGAGCAATACTCTCAATCAGCGCTTCCTCGCTCATAGGATCTACTATCCCGGTTGTCCCAAGGATTGATATGCCACCTTCTATCCCCAGCCTGGGGTTGAAAGTCTTTTTTGCAATCTCAGTTCCTGCCGGGGCAGAGATAATAACCTTGAGGCCACCTGTATAACTGTTATCCTCGCATACCTGCTGCAATTCTTCTGTTATCATCCTGCGGGGTGTGGAATTGATGGCAGCACTTCCGACGCTCTGATCCAGCCCCGGCTTTGTCACACGGCCTATTCCCTCACCGCCATCTATCTCGACAGTATATGGCACATCTGTCTTCTCCACCCGGGCATAGACAGTGATTCCATCTGTTACATCTGGGTCGTCTCCGCTGTCTTTGACTGTCCCGCAGGAGACAAATCTGTCATTCATGACAATATCGCATAAAGGAAGATCAAGCTCTATTCCAAAAGGTGTCATAAGATGGACAGCCTCAAGCCTGCGCCCTGTAAGCAGCATCAGGGCTGCCGATTTTGCCGCTGCCGCAGCACAGGTTCCAGTGGTGTAGCCCCGTCTGAGTCTTTTTCCATCTTTTGTAATAAAGCTTTCTATCATCTTGTCTTCTGATACATCAGCGCATTGACTATAGCTGCGGCGACGTTGGACCCCCCTTTGCGTCCTTTTGCGACAATATAAGGAACATCTGTCTCCATTATCGCATTCTTAGATTCTATGACATTCACAAACCCTACTGGAACCCCGATCACTAGAAGCGGAGCAATCTCTCCGGACTCAATCAGCTCACGCAATCGCAAGAGCGCAGTAGGGGCGTTGCCGATGGCAAATATCAGAGGCTTATTCATCTTTGCCGCCCTCTCCATGGAAACGACAGCCCTGGTGCATCCCCTCTTCTTGGCCTCCTCTGCCACATCAGGATCGCTCATGAAGCAATGGACAGCGCACCCCAGTTTTGAGGCGGCAGCTTTGTTTATCCCGGAATATGCCATCTGGGTGTCTGTGATGATATCGCACCCTTTTTCCAATGCAGCCAGAGCCTTCTGAACTGCATTCTCGGAGAAAGCAAGGTTAGATGCATAATCAAAATCTGCTGTGCAGTGGATCACCCGTCTGACTACAGCCTTATTCTCTTCCGGAATACCGGCTGGAAGCCCATCTTCGATGATCTCCATGCTGCGTCTTTCGATTTCAACCGGGTCGTGTATAATCATCATCTGCTCTCCTTATAAGACAGACATCTTTTATAGAACTCTTCTGCTGCACCGATACTGGATAGAAGGAAAATATGGGGGTATCCGGCATAAAGGGTATCGGTCATAACTCCACACTCCCACTCTCTCCCATTGGGCTTTCTTGCCTTAAAGGCATCTCCCTTTGCTGTGCTGTCCCAGTAGTGGAACTCGTGGGCTTTTAGCACAGTCCCTGCAGAACCGAAGACACCTCTCTTCTTAGAAGTCAGGGTGATGTATCCGAAACGGACAAGGTGCTCTCTCCTGGATGAGGAATGGTTCAGTACCCCACACATCTTATGGCAGTCCAGCTCCTCACCGAGATACTGGAATCCGCCGCATTCCGCTATAGTCGGCATCCCGGATGCTATAGCTTTGCAGATGCTTTCTTTCGAGTGTGTATTTTTTTCCAGTTTATCCAGGTAAAGCTCTGGATATCCTCCCCCAATCAAAAGGCCGTCGCTATCTGCAGGAACTGCTTCGTCTGCCAGAGGGGAGAAATATTTAAGCCCTGCCCCCATTTTTTCAAACATGCTCAGGGTTGAGTCGTAGTAGAAGCAGAAGGCCTCATCCCGGGCGACCGCAAGGTTTATTTTTTCAAACTTTTTTATGACAGGTGCAGTGAATTCTAAATCCGGAGCCTTATCTGCCAATGCCAGAACCGCATCAAGATCAACAGTCGGCTGACACAGCTGTGCTGTCTTTTCGAGCCGTTCTGTCAGGTCTTTGATTTCTGCTGCTGTAACCAAGCCCAGATGGCGTGAAGGTATATGGCACTCATCTGGAAGCTCTGGAATAAATCCGACAGGGACAACAGAATCTCCCAGCCGGTTTTTCATAAGGGTCTTGACAGCCTGATAGCTCATAGGTGTCATGCGGTTGAACAGAACCCCTCTGATACCGCTTTTAGGGACAAAGTGGAGGAAGCCCTCGATCACTGCTAAGAGTGATGAAGCAGATCCCTTGGCATCAACTGTAAGAATCACCGGAGTACAAGTCTGGTCTGCCACAGTGAATGTGCTGTTGTCGGTGCCTGTCTGGCTGGTGCCATCATAGTAGCCCATGACCCCTTCGATTACAGCAAACTGCTCATCTGCATTATCGCAAAGGAGATATTTCAGCAGGTCAGCATCGCAGAAAAAAGGATCCAGATTGGTACAGGAGATTCCTGAAACAGTTTTATGAAACATGGGATCGATATAATCGGGGCCGCATTTATAGGATTTAACCCTTATACCATGCTGTTTTAGAAGCGAGAGCAAAGCACAGGTGGCAGTTGTCTTGCCGCTGCCGCTTGAGGTGCCGGCAATCAGGATTCTGGGCAGCTTCATAGTTCTGCCTCCTTAAGTTCGGCAAGGGTTTTTATTATGGTTTTTCCCTGTCCCGCAGCATAGCTCAGAAGCTCGGAATTAAAGCGGTTGAGTTCCCCTGCTGGGGAGCCGCAGTCTATAACAGCATTAACAGAATCTATAAGCTTTTTTGTCTTTTCAATATCACCTTGTGAGATTGTAGAAAAAGGTGGTATTTTTACCACATATTCTGCCAACGGGGCTGCCACAGCAAGGTCGATGTCGTTGCCCATAAGGATTCCTGCGGCAAAGGGGATGCCCCTCTTCTGGAGCGCCCGGTAAAAAGGTATTCCGCAGCCACATCCTCCAACGACGAAACATCTGGCCTTCCCCTGCGGAGCAGCAAGCTCAATATTCCCAAGAAGTGCATTGAATGAGCCGCTCTCGATATCATAAAGGCTTTTTATCACCTCATCAGAGAAAATCTCTTCAGGGGTGCCATAAGCAGCTATCCTATCCCCTTTCACACACACAATCTTATCGGAGATGCGCTGTGCAAGGTCTATCTCGTGGAGGCTCATGACAACAGAGATTCCGCTCTTCTTAGCCATATCGGAAAGGATTCCAAGAAGCTCGATTTTATGTCGGATGTCAAGGAAAGATGTAGGCTCGTCAAGGACAATTACCTCAGGCTCCTGGCAGATAGCCCTGGCAAGGAGAATACGCTGCCGCTGGCCGTCGCTAATCTGGGAGATATCCTTATCTGCGATATCGAGTGCATTGACCTTCTCAAGGGCATTATTCACAACCTCTTTATCATGGGAAGTGAGCATGCCGAAGCTGCCGGTATATGGATAGCGGCCTGCCGAGACAAACTCAAAGCAGCTCATTATCTCTGGGCGTATCCGCTCGGTCAGCACAACAGCAAGCTTCTTGGCCACCTCTTTTCCGTTTATCAGCTGCATATTCTTCCCATCCAGATAGACAGTGCCCGCTATAGTGGCAAGGTGCCTGGTTATGCTCTTGAGAACAGTGGTCTTTCCAGATCCGTTGGGGCCGATCAGGGTCAGAATCTCCCCTTTTGCCAGCGAAAGAGTTATATCAGAAATAAGAGGAACGCCGTTATAACCGACGGTAAGCGAGTCGAGCCTAAGCTTTTCAGACTTCATTCCGTTTCCTCCTTGAAATAAGGAGCCAGATCACGATAGGTGCTCCGATTGCGCTTGTCACAGTGCTTATAGAGAGCTCTGTAGGGGCAAACAGCGTCCTTGCGGCCAGGTCGCACAACACACAGAATGAGGCGCCGCACAGGAACGAGGCCGGTATCATCAGAATCGGCTTTGATGTCTTAAGAAGCAGCCTTGAGATATGAGGAACAGCAATGCCAACAAAGGAGATAGGACCGGCAAAGGCAGCAACACAGGAAGAGAGAATACCTGTCATCAGGACCAGAAGCACACGGAAAGCCTTGATATTCACCCCAAGGCTCTTGGCATATCCCTCTCCCATCAGATAGGCTCCCATCGGTTTGGAAGCCAAGAAGATGATAAGAAGTGCAGGCAGAACTATATAAGCCGAGATACAGACATCCTGCCAGGTGGCTGCAGAGAAGCTTCCCTTGGACCAGTGGGTCAGGTTGACTATATCTGAATCGTTGGCAAAGTTTATAAGTAAATCGGTGATTGCAGAGCATATATAGCTGATCATGATTCCGATTACCAGAAGAATGGACATACTCCTCACCTTCCCGGTGAAAAGGAGGACCAGAAGCAGCGACAGGAGCGATCCCACAAAAGAGGCTGCAACAGTGACCGACACAGGCATCTGATTGAAAAGCCCTGTCATGACGATTGTGGTCACCGCAAGAAAAAGTTTTGCGCCGGAGGAGATACCCAGCACAAAGGGGCCGGCAATAGGGTTACGGAAGAAGGTCTGGATCAGGAAGCCGGAGAGCGAGAGGGCACCGCCAAGCAGAGCACCCAGTATGATACGGGGAAGACGGATCTTCCAGATAATGTTATAAGCGACAGTATTTGAGCTGTCCCCTTTCAGGACAATGGCAAAGATATCGTGGGCAGAGATGCTTACGCTGCCGATATGGATGCTCAATATGACTGCGGCAATCAGAAGTACGAAGAACAGTATGAATACAGCAATTTTTCTCAACATATTCCCCTTATCTCCTCACTTCAGATGATAGAAAAATGGCAGATCAGAAACGGTTTCCGAACCGTCAGCAAAGATTTTATGGAGGCTGTCTATCATCTGGCCAAGAGCAGTTGTCTCCTGATACATATTCTTGTTTGTGCACCAGACATTGCCTCTCTTGACTGCCTTGAAATCGGCCAGAAGAGGACATTTCCCCACCATCTGACCGATGGAGGAAACCTCATCCGCTATAGTCGCATTATATATGATTATATCTGCATCTTTTGCCTCTGAATAGAAAAATTCAGGCTCAAGAGCAACTGTGGAAGACCTGGAGGTGCTATCCCCAAGGCTCTCAAATATATATTTTCCTCCCGCAAGTGAGATCATTTTGCTCACATAATCGCCGCTTCTCCTGGCTATGATCCTGCCTGAGGAGCTGACATAGAAAAAAGCGACTGTTTTCCCAGAAGGGGCGCTGCCTGAAACATCATTCAGATAGCCTGCCTGCTCGGAAAACACCTGCTCTGCCCTCTCCTCTGCGTTTAGCAGCGCGCCGTAGAGTTTGATCCATTCCGACCGTCCCAGAGGATGCATCTCGTTGCTGGACTGGTCCACCAGCACCGCAATATCAAGCTGCTCAAGCTGCTCCTTTATCTCAGAGGCATGGGCAATCATTGTGGATTCAATGGCCAGAGGAGATCGGGAGGCTGTTATAAGCTCGTAGTCTGGAGCATTGTATCTGCCTGCATAAAGGATTTTTCCATCCTTCATAGCCTCTCTGGCGGCCGGGATATACCACCCTTCGGCCTTGGTGCCGGAGAGGCTGATTGCATCAAGCCTTTCCAGTGAATCGAAGAGGCACATAGCCGAGGTGGCCGCAAGATAGATATTCTGCACCGGCTGATAAATGGGGACAGCCACCTGGTCGGCACCATCTGGGAGAGAAGCCCCCTCCGGCACCACAAAAAACCGGCTGCCGTCCGCCAGGGAGAGCATCTTATAGCCACCCTCGTAATAGTCCACCGAGAACTGGGTGGCAAAATCGAGCTGCATACTTCCTGTGACCTTGAGCTGGTCAAACGGTCTGCTTTTCTTTGCAGAACCGCAGGAAAAGACCGCAAGCAGCATAAGAGCCACAAGGGTCAGCAGCAGGATTCTTCTTACTCTCATCTTTTCTCCAGGGAGCTTTTGTCAAAGCGCAGGGTATAATCAATCAGATGAGGATTGCTCATGGCAGTGGTTAGTGCACTCACCCTGATATCCTGATCCAAGGTCACAGGAATCCTGAATGTGGAGTTACCATCTGTGTTTATACGGTCATACCTTTTCCCGCCGATTGTTATATAATCGTAGTTCGGGCTGCTGAACACAACTGTTGCCCAGACAAGACCGTTCTCTACAGCAATCTCGGCAGGAGAGGCCACAGAGGCTCTTCCAGAACCTCCTGAAAGGGTTACACCAATGTTGTATTTGCCATCCTTTACTGTAGGAACAAGGTTTGATACCGAAACCTTATGGTCGTACCACTTCCCCTTCTTTCCTAAAAGGGCACAGTTGAACTCCTTGTCCAGATATGGAACCGGGATATCAAACCCGTTGGATTTCTCGACAAATCCGTCTGGATAGGTCACTGCGTCAAGAACAGGCTCGATAAGCACTGCTCCCGGGGCTGTTGCATCATCTGCCTTGCCGCAGAACAGCCTGGTGATCCTCTTAGACGGCATAGTGACATGAATTGTCATCTTCCCATCTTTTACAGTAACCACCCCTTTCCCGTCATACGCCTCGTTCACATGGAACATGCTGCTGTCGGTCCTGAAGTCGGCGGTATAAACCCCGTCCCCGGGCACCGCGCCCAGGACAGGGAAACAGATTATAGCAATAAAACAGATAACTGCAAAATATTTCATCACAGAGACTCTATTGCAACCTGAGAATGGGAGATATAGATCTTGTGGATGGCTGGAAGCCGGCCAAGACCCTCAATCTGAGGCTCAACCTTGTCAAACTTGCCCGAAGCCTTGAACATGCTCAGCCAGGAATCATCCTCTTCTCCTGCCATATCGTTGTTGGCATGGTCGCCTGCAACAACCATCAGAGGGCGGAGAATAACATTCTTGTACCCGGCGGCAGCAACTGCATTGATAACCTCTTCGCATGCAGTCTCCTCAGGCTCTCCCTCTACTGTTCCGATAAATACGTTCTTATAGCCGAGTGCGTTCATCTGAGCCTGCATCTGAGAATAGGAAACCTTTGCTGTGTGTGATGTTCCATGGCCCATGAACACGAATGCAGTTCCAGCTTTTGCGGCATCATCGGGTGTCTCAAAGCCGGCAGACTTGACTGCTGCTGCAGTTACAGCAACTGCTGTGGCCTTCTTGTCAGCATTGATCTTGGAAGCGTCTGATCCGACCTCACCGAGGAGAGGCTCTGCAATTACAACCTTGGCAAACTTGGAAGCGTATTTGTCCACAGCTGCCTTAAGCTCATCATACTCTGCACCGTGCATAAGGTGTGTAGGCTGTATAACGAGAACCTGAACTCCGTTTTTCACTGCCCGGTTCAGAGCCTGGTCCACATTGTCAATCTTCTCGCCATCACGGGCCTGGATATGATTGATGATAATCTGCGCTGTGAAGGCACGTCTTACATCCCAGTCTGAGAATGATTTCTGGAGTGCATCCTCAATCCCCTTTATATCCTGGGCACGGCTGTCGTTGAAAGATGTTCCGAAGCTTACTACAAGGAGCTCCTTCTTGCCGATATTGTCAGCGTTGCGCGGGTCATCCTTGCTGGCATCTCCGGTATCGCGTCCGAAGTAGTCGGGATCGGCATTCTCCCCCTCAACAAGCTCTTTCTGTGCGTCGGTCAGCTTGTCCCAAGCAGCCTTGGCGGCAGCGCACTGCTTGTCGGTCTTAGGTGTCCATTCCTGGACATAGATTGCATCGATCAATGCAGCAGCTTTGTCTGCAATCTCTTTGTCTGTCTTTTTAGCTCCGAAGGCAAAGCCGGGGAGCATGCATACAGCAAGAACAATGCAGCATACTTTTACGATGTTTTTCATTTTGTTCCTCCTATAAAAAACATTTTTTATTTAATAATCAATCTTCACTGTAAAATAGAGTCCGCCCTTCTCGGCGGTGACCTTCTTGGTGTTAAGGGTCCGGAAGAGGATACCTGGGTCGGCAGCGACATCTTCATCAACATAGATGTATCCAAACTTATAGAGAACCCCTTTGTCAGGCTTCAAGACAATACCTGCCTCTACACTCTGAAGGGCTTTGTCGCCGGAAGTCTCCCTATAGTCGCCGAATGCAAAGGCTGTTCCAGCATTGATTCCCAGCCAGTCAAGGAAGAAATACTCACAATCGAGCCCCAGTACAGAGAATGGTGAATAGTTCCCTTTGCCATAAAAGTCCTCGCCGAACAGACCTGCGCCGGTTATATCAACGGCAAAGCCAGATACGGCAAACCGGGCTCCGAACCCCCAGAGAGAGCCTCTCTCATCGGTATCTGCGTTACGGTCGCTCCATCTGGCTCTCTGAGCCTTGGTAAAATTCAAGTAGAAACCGCCCAGCGTAATCTTAATTTCGCCGATCTCAAGGTCGTACATAGCCTCAAGGCCGAACTGATTCGCATCCTCTGCTGTCCCTTTCTGGAAATATGCCTCAAGCCAGAGCGGAAGTCCTAAGGTGCTGAAATCGAAGCCGGAGCCTGCCATGAAGGTCGGCTCTCCGTCAGGAGTTGCAGTCCCCTTGTTGTCAACGGCCTGGACGGTATCAAAGCTCATAGCGTAATAAGGCTGGACCAGCCCATCTGCAAAGCTTAAGGAGAGTTTAACCCCAAAGTCCTTGGGAAGGTATGGGTTTGAGAAATTCTCGGAATATTCATAGCCGAATCCTGTGAAATGGATGCGGTCGAAGGTCTGATAGCTGTATAAGCCGATGTCGGTCCTGATTTCGATTCCCTTAAGGCCGAAAAATTTTCCCCAGTCAGTCTGGACCCGGAAATAGTTGAGGGACGGAGTTCCCTCCGGAGCTCTTCTCTGCCCGACATCCCAGGAGCCATCCTCCTCAAGCTCAATAAGAACTCTGCTGAAGTCGCCAACAGATATCCTGAAATCCATTTCGCCCTTATCCCATTTGTCCTCGAAAGAAGCAGCATTGTCGCTGTCAAAGCCATTGACCATGTAGTAGTCAAACTCACCGCCTATGCGTACATCTGAGAAAACAGGCGTTGCTATAAGCATCACCACAAAAACTGAAAGAAAAAGATTTTTCAAAACAAACTCCTTTCCTGACTGCAGAAAAGAAGTCGGTGGGCGTAGGTATCACTGCTCCTGATTCCGACTCAGATCGCGAAGTCAAATCGTTTTGTGCATACCAAAGTATCCCGGCTTGAGGCTTCAGGACTATAGTCCATCCCCATAAGCTCCTTCCCAGTTTCCCAGTGGTACAGCCTACAGGTCGCCTGTCACGGTGGCGCGTCCGTGGGAGATTCGCACTCCTCTTCCATTGAAATATGCTATGCGTATTTTAATATATTATTAGGGAGTTTGCAATCGAGAAATGTACTATTTATTACATATATGAGATAATATATGGGATTTTTCATAAAGATTAATAATATTTAATCCGATAATAGATAGACAAGGAGAACATAAACAATGAAAAAAGTACTAGTATTCTTCATTGCTATAGCAATTGTGTTCTGTTTCTTCTCTTGCAAGACAAGCGAACCGGCTGCTAAGTCGACTGCTCAGGCTGAGAAACCAGCTCCAGCCAAAGCACCAGCTCCAGCACCGGCCCCAAGCGCAAAACCAGCTGCTGAAAAGGCTCCTGAAGCTGCTCCAGCCAAGGCACCGGCTCCCGCCCCTGCCAAAGCTCCGGCACCAGCTCCAGCACCGGCAAAAGCTCCTGAGGCTCCAAAAACCCTCACAGAGTTCCCTGCAGGAAAGTGGCTTGATGCGAATTGGGATGCTCTTTGGGTATTCTTTGCAGATGGTTCTGTAAAGCTCTATGACTCAAGGAATGGGGATCTTATCTATGACTTTAACGGCAAAACCAAGAATTTAAAGCTTGAACCTGCCGGAACTGGCCTCAAACTCTCATTCAGATGTGACGAAACCCAGCGTTTCTATATATTTGAGAAAGCTTTTGAGGGAACAGACATGGAATTGGATATCGACAGAGACTGGACCGACGAAGGATATCATGTCCTTATGCCTCTCCAGGACTGATCGAATCAACAAGCTGGAATGAAGGTCATCCCCTGTGGGATGGCCTTTTTTATTTACTATATTATAAAAAAATACATTATTTTTGTTATTTTTGTTATTTTTCTGTTTTCTTTTATTGAAAGCCGTGATACAATAAACAAAGAAAAGGAGAATGAAATGAAAAAAATACTTGTTTTGTTAACTGTTGTTGCACTCGTATTCTGTTTCTTCTCTTGTAAGACAAGCGAATCAGCAGCAACAGAACCAGCTCCAGCAGCAGAACCTGCTCCAGCAACAGAACCAGCACCAGCTCCGGCAGCTGAGCCTGCTCCAGCAGCAGAACCTGCTCCAGCAGCAGAACCTGCTCCAGCAGCTCCAGCAGTATCTGAAGAAGCATATGAGGCAGCTATCCTCTATCTCTTCGATATCGACCTGAGAGCAAAAGTTCCAGAAGAGAAGAAGAACGTAGAGCCTTGGACAAAGGGCGTTCAGATCTTCGCTATGGGCGAGCAGTGTCTGGCAAATGGACTGTATGGAGAGGCTATTCCTGCTCTGAAACAGGTTAAGAAGTTCTGGTCAGGTCTTGTAGACCCAGCAGATCAGGAGATTGCAGAGGACGGAACCAAAGCATATGCTCTGCTGATCAACGACTTCGCTCTTCAGGGACAGGTTCCAGAAGATAAGAAGAATGTTGAGCCTTGGACAAAGGGTGTTCAGATCTTCGAAATGGGTCAGGGACTCTTCTACAGAGCTATGTACACTGACTCTCTTGCACCTCTCGGACAGGTTAAGAAATTCTGGTCAGGCCTTTGCGAGAACCCAATTGATGTTCCAGAAGAACCTATCAAAGCTGGCGTTCTGTACTATGAGGCACAGTATTATAGAGATAGAGTTCCAGAAGACCAGAAGACAAAAGAGCCTTATACAAAGGGCGTTCAGATCTTCGCTATGGGCGAACAGTGCCTCCAGAAGGGACTGTATGCAGATGCAATCGCACCTCTGGCACAGGCTAATAAATTCTGGAAGGGACTCTGTGACTTCCCAGCAGCAGCTGAGGCAGCTCCAGCAGCAGAACCAGCAGCTGAGCCACAGGCAGCAGTTACAGCAGAAGCATATGAGGCAGCTATCCTCTACCTCCAGGACATTGACCTGAGAGCAAAAGTTCCAGAAGACAAGAAGAACGTAGAGCCTTGGACAAAGGGCGTTCAGATCTTCGCTATGGGCGAGCAGTGCCTTGCAAACGGAATGTATGCAGATGCAATTCCTCCTCTGAAGCAGGTTAAGAAATTCTGGTCAGGTCTTGTAGACCCAGCAGATATTGAGATTGCAGAAGACGGAAGCAAAGCATACGCTCTGCTGATCAACGACTTCGCTCTCCAGGGACAGGTTCCAGAAGAGAAGAAGAACGTAGAGCCTTGGACAAAGGGCGTTCAGATCTTCGAAATGGGCCAGGGCCTCTTCTATAGAGCTATGTATACTGACTCCCTCGCACCTCTCGGCCAGGTTAAGAAATTCTGGTCAGGTCTCTGCGAGAACCCAGTAGATGTTCCAGAAGAAGCAGTTAAGGCTGGCGTTCTGTACTATGAAGCACAGTACTACAGAGATAGAGTTCCAGAAGAGAAGAAGAGCTTAGAGCCTTATACAAAGGGCGTTCAGATCTTCGCTATGGGCGAGCAGTGCCTGGCAAATTATATGTTTGCAGATGCAATTGCACCTCTGGCACAGGCTAAGAAGTTCTGGAAGGGACTCTGCGATGCTCCAGCAGCAGCTGCAGCTACAGGTTCATTCCCAGAAGGAAAGTCTGTTGATACAAACTGGAATGCAAAGTGGGTATTCGAAGCTGACAATAACGTTAAGCTGTATGATTCCGAGACCGGAGCTCTGCTCTATGACTTCGCTGGAAAGCAGAAGGATCTTAAGGCAGAGGGCAACAAGCTGTCATTCAGATGCGATGAGACACAGAGATTCTATACATTCGTTAGAAACGGTGACACCATCGAGATGGACATTGACAGAGATTGGACCGATGAGGAATACCACATCACAATGTCAGCTGAGTGATTTCAGTCACAAAGCATAAAAAAGAGCCGCTGAAAAGCGGCTCTTTTTTTTGTCCCGACACTCTCTTGCTGAAGCAAGTTCAGTATGACGGTTTCAGTTAAAGGGTTTTAAGAAGGTCCTGAATATAAGGCACAGCCTTGTCAATATCCACCAGCACCTTCTCGCCGGTCCGGCGGGCCTTGATCTCAAGCTGGCCATTCTCTACAGAGCGGGCGCCTACCTGAACCTGAACTGGGAATCCGATAAGATCGGCATCGTTCATCTTGAAGCCGGCCCGCTCGTCCCTGTCATCAATCAATACATCGATACCCAGCTTGCCCAGCTGGCTGTAGATATCCTCGGCTACTGAGCATACCTTCTCGTTGTTGCTCTGGAGTGGAATTACCTCTACCTCAAATGGAGCCACTGCAGGCGACCAGATAATACCCTTGTCGTCGTGGTTCTGCTCTATGAAAGCAGCCAGGGTACGGGTCACTCCTATACCATAACAGCCCATCACAGCTGTGCTATCCTTTCCATTCTTATCCAGGAAGGTACAGTGCATAGGCTCTGAATACTTGGTTCCAAGGTGGAACACCTGCCCTACCTCGATTCCCTTGTACTGCTCAAGAACACCGTCGCAGTGCGGGCATTTCTCCCCCACTTTGGCAAAGGTTATGTCTGTCACCAGGTCGGCCTTGAAGTCCCTTTCTGGGTCAATGCCTGTAAGGTGGAAATCGGTCTTGTTGGCGCCGCACACCAGGTTCACACGGCTGTAGATCTGCTTGTCAGCGATAATCTTTATCTTCTCTTTAAGCCCTACAGGTCCGGCAAAGCCTACCTCGGCCCCAGTCACACGCTTAACTGTATCCTCGTCGGCCGCAACCACGCTGTTGGCATGGAGAGCACCCTGGATCTTGGCCTCGTTGGCATCCTGCTCCCCTGGAACAAGGACAGCCACCGGCTGGTCATCTACCATATATATAAGAGTCTTAATAAAATGTTCAGGTCCCTTGCCCAGGAAGGCTGAGATCTCTTCTATAGTCTTCTGGTTCGGGGTGGCAACCTCTTTCATAGCCTCCACATTGCTGCGGTCAGGCTTCGGGAGCACCCGGTCGGATACAGCCTTCTCCACATTGGCGGCATAGTCGCACTTGGAGCAGGAAAGGATTGTGTCCTCGCCGGAATCGGCCAGAACCTGGAACTCGTGGGAAAGCTCGCCGCCGATGGCGCCGGTGGAGGCATCCACAGCCTTGAACTTGAGGCCGCACCGCTTGAATATAGCAGTATAAGCATCGTACATAAGGTAATAGCTCTTGATAGAAGCCTCTTCGTCCACGTCGAAACTGTAGGCATCCTTCATGATGAACTCGCGGCCACGCATAAGTCCGAACCGGGGGCGAACCTCGTCCCGGAACTTGGTCTGGATCTGGTAGATGTTCCAGGGGAGCTGCCGGTAGGATTTAAGGTTACGGCGCACCATGTCGGTAATGACCTCTTCATGTGTAGGCCCCAAGCAGTAGTCTGCGTTCTTTCTGTCCTTGAACCGGAGGAGCTCAGGGCCGTAGTAACCCCATCTGCCGCTCTCCTGCCACAGCTCTGCCGGCTGCACTGCAGGCATAAGGCACTCCTGCAGCCCCCGCTTATCCAGCTCTTCCCTGATTATCTTCTCTATCTTTGCAATAGACCGCTGTGCAAGCGGCAGATAGTTGTAGATACCGGCGGCCAGCTTCTGGATCATGCCGGCCCGGATCATCAGGATATGGCTTATAACCTCGGCCTCTTTCGGGGCCTCTTTGAATGTTGTCACAAAGTATTTGATAAGTCTCACTTCTCTACTCCATCAGGACAATTCTGCAAGATATGTCTTTTTCTTCTCTATAAGGGTTGTCAGCTCTTCCTTGGCAGCCTGCTCCTTGGCGATAGCCTCCGGTGCAGCCTTGCTCATGAACTGCGGATTCTCAAGTTTCTTAAGCGATTTCTCCAGAATCTTCTCGTTCTTTGCGATCTCGGCCTTAAGCTTTGCAATCTCCTGCGGTACGTCGATAACATCCTTGACAGAGACATAAGCCTCAAAGCCAGGGCCTGCAACCATCACACAGCCACTCTCGGCCGGCTTCTGATCAACCAGCTCCACGTCGGATGCTGACATAAGGAGTGCCATAAGGGCACTGTTTGCCTTGAAGAACGGATCTGCCTTCTCGAGCTTGAGCATTACCCGCACCTTCTTGGAAGGAGGCACTGTAAGCTCGCTCCGCATGGTGCGGACTGCGCTTACTATAGTCTGGAGCGATGCGAACTTGGCCGCAATCTCAGGGTTCTCCCGCTCTTTTGCATACTCAGGATATGGGGCATTCACAATGCTTGCCTCATGATCAGGCAGCTTCTGGTAGATCTCCTCGGTGATGAAAGAGAGGAATGGGTGCAGGAGCCTGAGCGATTCATCCAGAACGTGGATGATCAGGGATACAGCCCTGTCCTTTTCGGCATCGTCGCCTGAATAGAGTGAGAGCTTGGAGGACTCCACATACCAGTCGCAGAAGTCGTTCCAGAAGAACTCGTACATAGCTTTAGCCGCATCGTTGAAGCGGTAGCCCTTTATAGCCTTATCCACCTCGGCCACAGTCTCGTTGAGCCGGTGGAGAATCCACTTGTCCACATCTTTAAGCGCTATATCCTTGAGAGGAATCAGGTTCCTTCCCTCCAGGTTCATAAGGATGTACCGAGATGCGTTCCAGATCTTGTTCGCAAACTTGGAGCCGAACTTGAAAGTCTCGCTGTCGATCAGGATATCCTGTCCCTGAGCTGCGAGGAATGCCAAGGTGAACTTGAATGCATCGGCGCCATATTCTGCAACAATGTCCAGCGGGTCGATACCGTTTCCGAGCGATTTTGACATCTTCCGGCCCAGCTTGTCGCGGACAAGGCCGTGGATATAGATATCCTTGAATGGAACCTCTCCAGTGAACTCAAGGCCTGCCATGATCATTCTGGAAACCCAGAAGAAGATGATGTCGTATGCTGTGACCAGAGTGCTGGTCGGGTAATATTTCTTAAGGTCGTCGGTCTTCTCGGGCCATCCCAGTGTGGAGAAAGGCCACAGCCAGGAGCTGAACCAGGTGTCAAGCACATCCTCGTCCTGCCGCAGGTGGTCGTGTCCGCACTTCGGGCACTTCTCAGGGTCCTTGCGTGCAACAATCATCTCGCCGCACTTGTCGCAGTACCATACCGGGATTCTGTGGCCCCACCAGAGCTGGCGTGAAATACACCAGTCGCGGATATTCTCAAGCCAGTGGGTATAGGTGTTCTCCCACTTCTGAGGATGGAACACAATCTCCCCTTTCTTCCATGCATTCAGGGCTTTCTCTGCCAGAGGGCGCATCTTTACGAACCACTGGTATGAAAGGAACGGCTCCACCACAGTCTTGCAGCGGTAGCAGTGACCTACTGAGTGAACCAGCTTCTCCTCGCCCTTGAAGAGCCCCTGGTCCTTAAGGTCCTGGTTCACCAGTTCTCTTGCGGCAGCACAGGTCATGCCCCGGTATCTCTCAGGACAGTTGCTGTTCAGTGTGCCGTCCGGGTTGAGGATGTTGATCACTTCCAGGTTGTGCCGCTTGCCTACTTCCCAGTCGTTGGGATCGTGGGCAGGGGTTATCTTAACCATACCGGTTCCGAACTCACGGTCTACATAGGTGTCGGCGATGATTGGGATAGTCCTGTCTGTCAGAGGAAGCTTAAGCTTCTTTCCCACAATTGCCTTGTACCGCTCATCATCGGGGTGCACTGCAACTGCGGTATCGCCCAGAAGGGTCTCGGGCCGTGTGGTTGCAATCTCAATTCTTGTGGTTCCATCGGGTGCAGGGCCGTCTGCAAACTCATACCAGATGTGGTACATAGCACCGTCAGTATCGATGTGGTCAACCTCGTCGTCGGCAAGCGCTGTGCCACACCGTGGGCACCAGTTCACAAGGTACTGTCCTTTATAGATAAGACCCCGCTCATACAGGGTTACGAATACTTCGCGTACTGCCTGGGAAAGGCCCTCGTCCATGGTAAAGCGTTCCCGTGTCCAGTCCACAGAGGCACCAATCTTCTTAAGCTGCTTGGTGATTATGTCGTGGTGCTCCTTCTTAACCTCCCAGGTGCGCTCTATGAACTTCTCGCGGCCCAGGTCGTGCTTGGTCTTGCCCTCTTTCATGAGGCGCTTCTCCACTACGTTCTGAGTGGCGATACCTGCGTGGTCTGTTCCAGGAATCCACAGTGTCGGGATCCCCTTCATTCTATAGTAACGGATAAGGATATCCTGGAGTGAGTTGTTGAGCCCGTGTCCCATGTGGAGGACGCCGGTGACGTTAGGAGGAGGAATGACGATGACAAATGGTTTTACACCATCTTTATAACGCGGCAGGAACTGACCTGTCTTTTCCCAGCTTTCATAAAGCTTATCCTCAAAGCTTTTCGGATCATAGTTTTTTTCTAGCTCAACTGCTTTCATTGATGAGAATCCTCCTGTTCTGTTTGACAGATTATATATATTTTAATATAAATAAGCAAGGAGTTGGCAGTGGAATACAGAATTGAATCAGATTCCATGGGAGAGGTAAAAGTACCATCCTGTGCATACTGGGGAGCCCAGACTCAGAGGTCTCTGGAGAACTTTAAGATCGGATCGGAGAAGATATCGCCCGATGTGATACGCTCTTTTGCTATCCTTAAGAAAGGGGCGGCTCTGGCCAACTTTGATGCAGGCAAACTTGCAGAAGACAAGAAGAATGCGATTGTCCAGGCATGTGACGAGATCCTTGCCGGAAAGTTAGCCGACCAGTTCCCTCTTGCTGTATGGCAAACAGGAAGCGGCACCCAGACAAATATGAATGTGAACGAGGTTATCTCCAACCGCGCCATCGAGATTATGGGCGGAGAGAGAGGGAGCAAGAAGCCTGTCCATCCTAATGATGATGTGAACATGGGCCAGTCATCAAACGACACATTCCCTACTGCCATGCATATTGCAGCTGCAGAGAAGACTATGAGGAAGCTTCTCCCTGCCCTGGAGGCTCTGATTGATGCCGCCCGGAAGAAGGAAGAGGAGTTCAAGGATATCATAAAGTGCGGAAGGACTCACCTGCAGGATGCAGTGCCACTTACACTGGGACAGGAGTTCTCAGGCTACAGAGCACAGCTTGAAAGCGCACGGAACCGGATTCTCCAGAGCCTTGAGGAGGTCTATATACTGGCCCTTGGCGGTACAGCTGTTGGGACCGGGTTAAACACCTATGAGGGCTTTGCAGAGAAAGCTATAGAGTATATTGCCCAGATGACAGCGCTCCCCTTCGTAGAAAGCCCCAACAAGTTCGCATCCCTGGCCAGCCACGACAGCCTGGTAGCCCTTTCAGGAGCCTACACATCCCTGGCCACTGCCCTCATGAAGATTGCAAATGACATACGCTGGCTGGCATCCGGCCCACGGTGCGGCATAGGCGAGCTTCTTATTCCGGAGAACGAGCCGGGAAGCTCCATAATGCCGGGCAAGGTGAACCCGACCCAGTGCGAGGCCATGACCATGGTTTGTGTACAGGTTATGGGAAACAACTCTGCCATAGCAATGGCAGGAGCATCGGGCAACTTCGAGCTCAATGTGTTCAAGCCTGTAATAATCTATAATCTGCTCCAGAGCGCGACCCTGCTGGCCGATGCGATGGAGAGCTTCCGTACCCACTGCTTCGAGGGAATCAAGGCAAACAAGGAGAAGATTCAGGAGTACATGGAGAACTCCCTGATGCTGGTGACAGCCCTGAACCGCAAGATCGGCTACGAAAATGCCGCCAAAATTGCAAAGAGTGCATATAAGAGCGGAAAGACACTGTGCCAGACCGCAGTGGAGCTGGGTCTCCTTGCCGAGGCAGAGTTCAAGGAGATTGTGGATCCAGCCAAGATGATCAGCCCCTCAAAACTTGAGAAGAAATGAATATCATATTGTTCTCTCCAGAGGAAGATATCACAACACTGAATGCCGATGATGTGCGCTATCAGCACATTAAGAACATACTCAAGCTGAAACCGGGTGACAGCTTCGAGGGGGGCATCATAAACCGATCCTACGAGAAGTTCACCATACAGAAGATGGATGACCAGGCAATTCAGCTGGAACACGAGACATTGGATAAAAAAGTGGAGAGCGAGTACCCTATCGCAGTGTTCTGCTCCATAATCCGCCCCATAGATGCCAAGAAGGTGTTCAAGAACCTGTGCACCATAGGGGCTGAGCATATCTACCTGGGAAAGACAGACAAGACAGAAAAGTCCTACTCAAACGGCAATCTGTGGTCCAAGGAAAAGTATTATCCGTTACTGGTAGAGGGAGCCCAGCAGGGCGCAACACCTTATATTCCAGAGGTGACAGTCCACTACTCCCTGGATACATTCTTAGAGAAGAACGCAGACAAGTTTAAAAACAAAATAGCACTGGACAACTACCAGTACACAATACCGCTGCAGAAAGCCCAGCTGACGGCCGGCAAAACCATAATGGCCGTGGGTGGCGAACGGGGCTGGTCAGACCGGGAGCGGCAGCTCCTGGCCGATTATGGTTTTACCCTCTGCTCCATGGGGAGCAGGGTGCTCCGCACCGAGGCCGCCTGCCTGGCCGGCTTCGCCGTGCTTGCAAGCCGCTGGTGGTAATTACTTCCTTGAATCAACAATACTGTCTATAAAGCCCTTGAAAGCATCAAAGAGAGCGTGGTCATCCTTGCTCTCCAGGATAGCGACAGAGGCATTGGCCTTGTTGGCATTGTCATCCCTCTTCAGGTTGGTGGAACCGGTGATAACTACATATTTAGGCGCACCATCCTTTATGTATGAGAAAAGCACATCCTTGCAGTGGGTCTTATACTTGTGATCAGCCTTGTAGTAGAGAGCCTTGTTGCCAGATATGATACTCAGTCCCTTAAGGAATCCCCCGTCGCCCGAGAACCTATGCGGACTGGTGGAGGTCTCAATAACCCATTTTGTGACAAGAGGACTCTTCTTGTCCAGCTTCAGCTTCTTATCCTTAAGCCCCTCCAGATCTTTATTCTGCATAACAGTTATATAGCAGTTTGCGCTGTTGTCATACTTATGGCCGAAGTAAAGCCCGCGGAGCGACTTGAACATCTTCCAGCCGAAAAAATCGTTCCAGGCTGTCTTATAGTGGTAGACATTGGCATAGAAAAGACGCTCTCCCCTGTCGGAATGAACCATCTCATCCATATACTTGGCAAACATGTTGTTCTCTAAATCCCATGCGCTCTCCTTGGGACCTGCCGGGCTGTAAGAATCGGGAGAGAATTCGTCATCCTCTGTCACGGAGAGGACCGGGGTAAAGTGGGTATGGAAGTACTGGTCGCTGTAGTTCAGAGTCTTAGCCTTATGTGCAGCCCTCACCTCGTCCTGGAAGCCCTTCTGATTGTCGAAATACTGGGGAATCCAGCTCTGATATGTGTTGAATGCCTTATAGATGCCTTGGTTATCCAATATAAGGACACCGGTCTGAGCCCGTTCCTGGGTGGACTTGAAGAAGTTGTCATACAGCGCGTCTATGTTGCTTGAAGCCAGGTACACCACATTGGAGTGCACTGCCCCGCTGTCATCCAGAATCCTGTTCGCAGTTATGAACTTGGCATGCATCTGCTGCTCCGACTCGCCGCCCCAGCGCACATAGGTGAATGTCAGGTAATCGCCCACCTTTCTGCTGCTGTCGGTGATGCATGGCTCGCTCAAAAGTGGCTCCACATCCTTGGTTATATTGGTCTGGGCAGCAAAGTTGATCTTTATCTGATGCTTTGCAAGAAGCACTGCCATGTCCAGGATATTTCCTGTCTTGCCAGGGATAGCCTCGGAGGTCATCTCGCCGTAATCAGAGTCATCATCATTATAATGGAAATAGGTGGCAAGCGAGAGGGTGTACATGGCGAAGCGGATCTCAACATCCTCGTTGAAATGGGCCTTCTTGTAGCGGAGAGCCTGGTTCATCACATCCACATACTTGAAAAGGGGCTTGCAGGGGTATTCATCCATCTGTCTCTGGTAGATCTTGACCACAGTGCTGGAGCCGTCGGCATAGTCAAAGCTCTTGGCCACCGCCGACTTTATGCGGTCCTTATCCTCAATGACTGCAGCTGACAGGATCGATGCGGCCAACATAAGAATCAAAACAGACAATACTACTTTTCTCATATCTCCTCCAGACAAACTAAATACTTTTCATCATCACAATGCCGTCGGCACCGCCTGGAATCACATCGGAAGGGAAGAATCCCGGTATCTGGCGTATAGCCTTGAAACCGAGCTCCTCGTATATATGGCGGGCAGCATCCCACTCCTGACTCACTATAAGGACAATCTCCTCTATCTGAGGAGCTGCTTTCTGCACCTCCTTAAGGCACTCCTTGAAGAAGAGCTTTCCAAGCCCCCTTCCACGGAGTCCGCTCATAAGGGCGTAGGAGCTTATGTAGAGCAGCTTTCCATCAGGCTTATGCACTTTTGCTATCTCGTGGTCAAGTATAAAGACCTTGTTGTTATTGGGCAGCTCCTCCCACAGCTCGCTGGAAAAATAGCCCTGGAGTGTCCTCTTGTCGTCCTCCAGGACTAAAAAGCCCTGGGCAAAGGTCTCCATGCGGCTTGCGAAGGTCTGATAAGTCTCTCTGATATAAGGAATAAAGGCGTTCTCCTCTATCTCCATTATCCTTTCCATGTCTCTGCCGGATGCCTTGCGTACTCTCATATTTTGAATTATATCACAAAAAATTTGTAAAGTCATTTGCACTTTCCTGTTTTATATGTATCATGAAGTATATGAGAAGATTTTTACCCCTGATTCTTCTGACCTGTCTGGCTTTCTCGGCCACTGCAGGAGAGAAGACCACCAGGATCCTGGATAAAGATGATGATCTGACCCTATATCCGATGAACCATACAGGCAAGTATGCGGCATCGATTGCCCCCTCATACCCGGTGCGGGTTGAATGCAAGGCCACCTATGCCCGTAACGGCAAGAGCGCTGCCGAGATAGCGGAAATCCTCACAGGAATCTCCACCATCAAGGGAACCCAGTACTATTCCCAGTCCAAGAAGGAGGTGACCACCCTATTCACCGATGCCTGCACAGTGGACCATCCCCGCCATGCAAACAGGATAGATGACCATCACCTTGGAAGCCCGCTGCCCATGGGAATCGATATCTACGGAATGCTTGAGGATTCCAGGTTCAAGGACAACGTGTACCAGTTCTCCTACCTTTTCGACGAGAATCATATAACCCTGAAGATAACAAATATGGATACCCTGAAGTATGGCATTATCAAGGCGATAGATATCCACTGTTTCCTATTTATCCTGGACATAGCGCTTACCGATGATGAGATCCAGGTCTACAACGCCGGGTTCTGCAAGCCTGCTGTCCTTCCATCCTTTATGGAAAAGAGGGTGAACAACGCTATCACCAACCGTATGGATGCCCTTTTCGGCTGGTTTGAGAAAGGAATAACCGAAAGATGAGCGGAAAGAAAGAGAAGTTTGACATTTTTTCAGTCTCCCTCATGGGACTTTCCCACTTCTCCCACGATATTTTCAGCCATTTCGTATCGCCGCTCCTCCCTATCCTGATCCAGAACTTGGGGATGAACTACACAATGGGAGGGATGATCTCACTGTTCCACCGGCTCCCGGCACTCCTTAACCCGGCTATCGGCAAGGTGGTGGAGAAAAGCGACAACCGCCTTATAATATGCCTTACCCTGCTGGTGACATCGGCCTCGATCTGCTGCATAACACTGGCCCCCACCTACTGGGTGCTGTGCCTTCTTATACTGATAATGGGAATAAGCGCCTGCTTCTACCATATCCCTGCCATGGTGATGACCCGGGAGCACGCAGGCTCCTACTCTGGAGCCGGGATGAGCTTCTTCATGACCGGTGGCGAACTGGCACGGGGATTCGGCCCTATCATAGTGCTGGCCGCAGTTGCAGCATGGGGCGAGCGGAGGATCTACTTCCTGTTCCCGATTGCACTGGTCACCGCACTGATCATATTCTTCAAGTTCCGCAGCAAGGGCGATGAGACAGCCCAGGTCAAGAAGGCAAAGAAAGCCGAGGCCCCATTCGGACAGCTCATGCTCAAGTACAAGTGGTTCTTCCTCTGCTGTTTCATTCTATCACTGGCAAGGGCATTTGTGGCATCGGTCCTCAACTCGTTCCTTCCAACATACCTGACAGAACGGGGCTATTCCCTGTGGTTTGCGGGAGTCTCCCTGTCGGCCCTCCAGTTTGCGGCTGTGGCAGGCACTTTCATATCGGGCATTATCGCAGACCGGCTTGGAAAGCTTAACACGCTGATATTCATCAAGGTCATCACCCCTGTTCTGATGTTCGCTTTCGTGGCTTTCAGCCTTATGCCTGGACAGACTGTGCTGATGGAGATCTTCATAGTGCTCACAGGATTCTTCTCCTTCTCAAGCGCACCGGTCATCATGGCACTGATGCAGGACCAGGGAGCCGAGAACCCCACCACCACAAGCAGCATCTACAGCATGTTCGACTTTATCACCATAGCAATCTCATTGACTTTGACCGGCTGGCTGAGCGATATTTTCACCATGGCATCTGCCTTCAAGCTCTGCGCCGCTTTCTCCTGCATAGCTGTGCCGCTGGCAATAGGGATGAAGTTCCGCTACTCAAGCTCTGAGAGGGCATCTAAAAGGAACTGATTCAAGAAGAGAAGCCCCTCTTTGGTAAGATTTACAGCCTCATCTGTCTCCGATGCAAGTCCTTTATTCTTCCACTCTGCAAGTGTTTCAGGTATAACTTCGGACAACTCCATGCCGAAGGTGGCGAGAAAATCTGACTTCAGGATGCCGGCTGTCATTCGGAACCCCATCATCAGGTACTCAAAGATATAGCTCTTTCCCGTTATCTCCTCGGTCTCGGCACCGCAGAGAAGCCCGTCTGAGGAAAGATAGCGCTCCAGGTCGGGCAGATTGGCTATGCGGAAAAGACCTCTTTCTCCTGTATGGAGGGTTGAGACTCCGCCAGGGCCGGTGCCTATATAGGGTAAAAGCTTCCAGTATCGGGTGTTGTGCTCTGACTGATGACCAGGGAGGGCAAAGTTTGAGACCTCGTACCTTCTGTATCCGGAGATCTCCAGGTGGTCTGCCGCCAGGATCCACACGTTGTCATCTATAGCCTGGGAATCTGGGTCGTAGCTCCAGGCAAGCGGTGTTCCATCCTCCAGAGTAAGGGCATAGAGCGATATGTGATCAGGACCAAAGGAGATGGCAGTATCAATGTCGGAAATAGAGTCAGAGAGACTCTGACCCGGCACCGAAGAGATAAGGTCAAGGCTGAGCTGCCCCTTCCAGAGCCTCTGAATAACCTCTAATTTTAAAAAGTTTGTTTTAAAATCACAATGTCTACCTAATGTTTTTAAAGTAGAATTTGAAAAAGATTGTATTCCAAGGCTCAATCTGTTGATGCAGGAGCCGGAAAGGAGGGCAAGCAGTTCGGGGGTCACAGTCTCTGGATTTGCCTCAATAGTGCATTCAGAGTCCTCCTCCAGCGGAAGATTTCCGACAGAAGCAAGGAGCTTTTCTAATAGTGGCAGAGGCAGCGAGGTGGGAGTTCCTCCCCCGATGTACACAGTGGGAATATGCTTTATCCCAAAGTAGTCGATGTAACGGGCAGTCTGCTCCATGGTCTTATCCAGTACCTGGGCCATAAGGGAGTGGTCTGTGACAGAGAAGAAGTCGCAGTAGCTGCACTTGGAGTTGCAGAACGGGATGTGGATATAGAGAGATGCGCTCTTATTGCTTTCCGATGCCTTTAAGGCGGTATATGACTTTGGCATGAATCCTCTTTTTCTCCACTGTCCCCATGCTCCTGGAATCGGAGAGGAAGTTACGGTTGTCGCTCAGGAGGTAATAGCACCCTTCCTCAACCTTCACCGGCGGGACATTCTTAAGCATATCAACATCGGAAGGGATTATCTTCCCTGTAAAACCCAGGTCTGACTCGGGGAGGAAAAAGCTTGTCCCCTGGATCTGGATATAAGCCTGGCTGTCCACAATCTTAACAATATCTCCAGGGAGGCCCACAATCCGCTTAGCTGTATATCCGGTATCGTAGCCGAAGAATTCCGCCAGCCCTAAAATACGGAAGGTGCACACCTGGACTGCTGAATCGAGAGCTCTAAGCCATATAGGTGCAGTGCGGTAGAATGTTGGGGTCGAGAGAACCACATCTCCCCTTTCCAGTCTGGTACACCAGCTTCGGAGTCCTACCAGTGTGTCCTGGGAACTGCACCATGGGTTCATGGAATCGCTTCCGGCACGGTATGTCCCTATGAATAGAGCGCTGCACAAAAAGTAAAAGAGAAGGCTCAGAAGAACCAGCTGGAGTACATGCTTTGGCTTTAAGGGTTTGCGCACCTTGTTGCGGTTATAGTATCTGCGGGGGAACTTATAGTATTTTCCCATTATCTGACAATCCCGGCTCTTCCAAGAGGCCAGTAGATGATATAGGCCTGCCCCAGCACCTTGCTCTTCTGCACAGGGCCGAAGTAACGGCCGTCCCGGGAGTTGTCCCGGTTCTCGCCCAGTGGGAATATATAGCCTTCGGGAATATACCACCCCTCGGAGCTCTTTCTCCAGGAGACACGGCTTCCCACATCAGAAGGGTCGATCACGTGGTTCATACGGTTTCTGAACTCTGCGAAGGCCAGGTTGTCCACATAAGTCGAATCCAGCTTCTTTATGGCAGCCCTGTCTGTTGCGGAGACCTCCAGCCCATGGTCATACAAAGCACCGGCCTCCCCTGCCTGTTTTATAAGAGGATAGTCGGAATCGGCCACCAGACGGCGCACTGTCGCAGGAACACAGCCCTGCTGGAGGAAATCGGCCTCCTTGATCCAATCGGGGGAACCGGCCGGACGGAGCTCCATATTGCCGTTTATGAACCTGATCCTGTCACCGCCATCTCCCACAGCCCGCTTAATAAGGAAATGGGCCTTGGGCTCGCCGTAGGAGTCCTTGTCTATATCCACCAGAGAGAGGGTCACCATATAGAGGATGCGCTGGGTTATGTCGAAAAGAGGCCCTTTGGAAAGGTAAGTTGGGCTCTCGAAGATAATGATGTCTCCCCTCTTGGGATTCTTGAGTCCTGGCAGCTTCCACATGCCGGGGATAAGCTCGGGACCGTAGATGAGCTTGTTGACAAAAAGGCGATCCTTGATAAGGAGGGTGTTCATCATGGAGCCCGATGGAATCATATAGGCCTGGAACAGGTACTGGTTTATGATAAGCACCACCATGGCAGCCCAGAGGAAGGATTTTATCCAGTCCAGGATCTGGTTTGCATTCTTCTGTTTCTCAATGCGCTCTGCCTTCTTTTTCTTCCGGTAGGTGAGATATTTTTCGGTGTAGTGCTGAAGCGCGTCGTAGAGCCTTTCCATACGCTTTAACTCTATCATATTCATATTCCGTTGACAAGGGATAAAGCAATTTCATATAATTGAAGTATGGATGTGAAATTGAAGAATTTTCTGGGTATGAAGCCTGGAAAATACCTGTTTATACTCTACTCTATCCTCCTCCTTGCAATCCTGTTTTTCCTCCTGGTTTACCCCGGTCTGAAGAACAGCGGTTCTGTCGTAATCTTCAGTTCAGATCCAGATGGAACATCGGTATGGAGCGGCAGCACCTATGTGGGAGCCACCCCGTGCAGAGCCTTCTTCCCAAAGGGAAATTACACCATAGCCTTCAAAAAGAACGGATTTGAGGAGAAAGAGGTCCCCATCCAGGTGAAGGGGCGCGTATTCTGCTCCAAGCTGCTGCCAAAAAAGCTCAAGGTAAGTGCCCAGCTGGCGCTGACACAGCCCGATGCAATCATTCAGAACGCATACACAGAGTTTGCAACATACGGCCTTATAAACTCATTCTCGGAGCGGTACCAGCCGCAGCCTGTGCTGACCGAGGCGGTGAAAGCACTGGTAAAGTACCAGGACAAGGCCAAGATTGAGGCATTCCTGCTGGAAGCCCTTAAAAACGCATATTCAGACTACCTCTTAAAAGATTTCATAAACGCCTATGCCCTCCTCAAGGAAGGCAAACTGCCGGCGCAGGGCAACAACGACCTGGCTGCGGCAGCCATCAGGCTGCTGGGTGGCAGAAGCGACGCCCTCTGCCACCTGTGCGCCTGCCCAGGGAAGATAGGCGAAGCAGCCGCCTCACTGGCAGGCACACCGCAGCCAGCCCTGGTGGCCAGCATCGACCCAAAGACCGGCGGCCTGACCGTGCTGGGCATGGAGCTTACCGAAGTGAGCGCCGGCACCTACATCCTGGGCCACCAGGGGAAGAACGGCCCCTTTGCCGAGGCAGACCCCGCACCCTATACCAAGCAGATAACCAAGTTCTATATCTCTGAGCAGATAACCAAAGATGCCTTCAGCAAGTTCGTAAAGGCGTACCCGAAGTGGGCCGAGAAGATCGAGTACAGCACGGAGAGCACCGACAAGGAGCATGTGTCCAATGTATCCTGGTACGGAGCCCAGGCCTACTGCCAGTATCTTACCGACCAGCTCCCGGCCGACCTTAAAGGCAAGTACATATTCCGGCTCCCTACCGAATACGAGTGGGAAGCCTATGCCCAGGGTGGCAAAGACAGTCCTCAGACCCTCTGGGACTGGTGCGGCAACTGGTATGCACCTGCCGAAGTTTTCTATAAGGACAATGTGCCAGAGACCTACCCGGGAGCTGAGAAAGCGGTGCGCGGTGGTGGAAAGCAGGCCTGGGTGCGCGGGTGCCAGAGCCCGGATTGGGTCACTCCGTTCATAGGCTTCAGAGTAGTGCTGGTGGAGAAGTGATATGGCAGACGAACATGTAAAACTGCTTCTCCTCAACAAGAAAGCGCGCTTCAACTTCTTCATAGACGAGACTCTTGAGTGTGGCATTGAGCTCCAGGGCACCGAGGTCAAATCCCTCCGGGAGAACCGTTTCTCCTTCGGAGACTCCTACGCCCGGATCAAGGAGGGACAGCTCTACCTAATCGGATTCCACATCTCTCCCTACCCCTTCGGCAACCTGCACAACCACGAGCCGGAGCGGGAGCGCAAGCTATTAGTCCACAAAGAAGAGATCAGAAAACTTCGGAAGAAGGTTGAGGAGAAAGGATTTACATTAGTCCCTATAAAAGTGTATCTGAAGAACGGCCTCATCAAGGTGGAGCTGGGCATCTGCCGCGGTAAGAAGCTCTACGACAAGCGTGAAACCATCAAGCAGCGGGACCTGGAAAGAGAAAGCTAATCCTTTTTTAAAAAAAATTTAAACTTTTTTTCTCAAAATTTGAAACAAAAACGCATTTTTTTATGTTTATACAAGTAAAACACTCAATCAGGTAAAATCAAAATCTACCCGATTGACATATACACGCAAAGTAGGTATAGTATGATAAAGAGTTTTGCAGATAAAGAAACAAGAAAAATATATTATCAAGAGAAATCGCCAAAGTTTCCAAATGCTATACAAAAAGTTGCATTGAGGAAGCTGATTATGATTGATAATGCTGAAAAGTTGGAAGATCTCAGGATTCCACCAGGCAATCATTTAGAACTGCTTCATGGAGATAGGTCAGGGCAATACAGCATACGGATAAATGACAGATTTCGTATCTGCTTTAGAGAATACCTAGGTGATTTTTATGACCTTGAGATAGTTGATTATCATTAGGAGCGAGAAATGAAAAAACATATTGAAACACCTAAAATGGGAGAGATTCTGAAAGAAGAATTTATGATACCATACAAGATATCTGCATATAAGCTTGCACAGGGGATTAATGTGCCGGTATCAAGGATACAGGACATTCTCCATGACCGCAGGAAGATAACTGTTGACACTTCCCTAAGGCTGGCTAAATATTTTGGGGTATCTGACAGCTATTTCCTAAACATTCAGAATGACATAGATATCCGCAACGCCAAATATGAATTGGAATCAGAAATAGCAAAAATACCAACAGTCGCTATGGCATAAGTGCCCGCCGGCAACCCCATATTACGGGTCGTTCACATCGTGTACAGTCCAGCCAGGTGGAACATGAGATTCATCCTTCGTAGAAACATTAAGTCCACCAGGGGCGCCCGGACCTGGACAGTAGAAATGTCCGCCATAAGAAACATACTCAACCCAATGATCTGTAGCATCAGACCAATAAGCATCAACCCATTTAGTAAAATGGACAGTAATACTGCTTAACTTAGAACAACCAGAAAACATACGTTCATAGCAACTATTTGCTAAACCCAAATCTGTTGCTGGCAATATAGGGGCTGTCATAAGAGCAGAGCAACCAGAAAACATATTGCTATAACAATACTCTGCCAAATTTGTTGCTGGCAATGCTGGTGCTGTTATAAGGGCAGAACAACCACGAAACATATCACTATAACAATACTCTGCCAAATTTGTTGCTGGCAATGCTGGTGCTTTTGCAAGGGAAGAACAATCAGAAAATATACCCCAATAACAACCAGCAGTCAACGTCGTTGCTGGTAAATCTGGTGCAGTAGTCAGAGCAGTACAGTTACAAAACATATTGTAATAGCATTTATAAGTCAAAGTTGTAGCAGGAAGCTCAGGGGCTGTTACAAGAACACTGCAATTCCCAAATAGATACTGAAAACAATAATTACTTGGAATTACTTTAGAGATGCAGTCCTTGTCCAGCAGACTCATTATATTGCCACTGGCAGCGATAGAGCCTGTCATTTTAAATTTTATATATTTTAGATTTTCTGAAAAAGAATCATTGGTTCCTGTGGCTCTTAGATATACTTTATCACCTGCATTGGCTAAAGTGACTGTTTTATTATTTGCTGGATCAACATTATTAAGGTCAAAAAGCTCCCAAGTTTCTCCGTCAGTAGAATACTCAAGGCTAGGGGTATTTGTTACAGTTCCCCCTTGATTTGTAGTAGATATAGAAGAATTGGATTCTATTGCAGTAAAGCAAAGCCAAGGGCCAGCTGGAGCAGAGTTGCCTCCACCATTTCCGCCATTGTTTCCGCCACCGGATGGGTCATCGGAACCACCGCCTCCCCCGCCGCAGGCAGCGAGCGTGAACACGAGACAAATCGCCAAGAACAGGCAAAGCCATCTGTTTGCTTTCATACTGAAATTTTACCCCTCCCCAGCCAGAGTTGTCAACGCAAAAAAAAGCCAGCTGAAGAAGCTGGCTTTTTTTTTATTTCTGGATATACTCCAGGGCAATCTTGAGCATACGCCGTATTGGCTCTGCAGCGCCCCACAGGAGCTGGTCGCCTACGGTGAACAGGGTCAGGTACTCTGGTCCAAGGTTCATCTTGCGGATCCTTCCTACAGGCACAGTCAGTGTGCCGGAAACAGCAGCAGGTGACAGATACTTGATGGTGTCCTCAATCTCGTTAGGCACAACCTTTACCCACTGGTTTGCAGAACCGATGATATCGTAAATCTCGTCCAGCGGCACATCCTTGGTCAGCTTTACTGTAATACCCTGGCTGTGGCACCGCATTGCTCCGATCCGGACGCAGATACCGTCGATAGGGATCATCTTCTTGGTCTGGAGAATCTTGTTGGTCTCGGAAACTCCCTTCCACTCCTCCTTGGACTGGCCGTTCTCAAGCTTCTTGTCGATCCATGGGATAACGCTTCCTGCCAGAGGAACCTTGAAGTTTGCGACAGGCATCTCAGGAGAGCGCATTGCAGCGGTAACTGTCCGGTCCACCTCGAGGATCTGGGATGCAGGATCATAGATCTTATCCCCTGCAGCGCTTCCCAGGTACTTCATCTGAGCCAGAAGCTCCTTCATATTCTTTGCACCTGCACCGCTTGATGCCTGATATGTCATGGAGGTGAGCCACTCAACCAGGTTGTTCTGGAAAAGTCCGCCGATTCCCATGAGCATAAGGCTTACTGTGCAGTTTCCGCCTACATAAGTCTTGATTCCATCCTTGAGCGCCTTGTCAATGACAGGTCTGTTGACAGGGTCCAGGATGATTATGCTGTCATTGTTCATGCGCAGTGTGGATGCAGCGTCGATCCAGTAGCCCTTCCAGCCTGTAGCCATGAGCTCCGGATAAACCTTCTCCGTATAGCTGCCTCCCTGGCATGTGACAACGATATCCATCTGTTTGAGTTTATCGATATTGTAAGCATCCTCGAGAATTCCAGTCTCTCCGCCAGCATATTTATCCACTTTTCCAGCCTGTGAAGAGGAGAAGAACACCTTCTCGAATCCGCCGAAATCATTCTCTTCCACCATTCTCTGCATGAGAACGGAGCCGACCATGCCGCGATAACCGACAAAACCTACCTTAATCATTTTAAACTCCTCAAACAAATGAATTTGTTAGATAATTATACATAAAGAGAAAAAAAATAAAAGTATTTTTTCACATTAATTTCAGAACTTATTCAGAATGAGCTTGGTGATCTCGAAATAGATGGAGAGTCCGCAGACATCTATGAAGGTGGAGAGGAGCGGACCAGACATGACAGTGGGGTCAAATCCCATCTTGTGGATCAGAAGCGGCGCAAAGGCACCCAGCACAGTGGAGAAGACAACTACAAAGCACAGCGATACAGCTATGGCAACACCCTGGAATATAGTGATCTCAGGCGGGAAAAGAACGCCACGGAAGAAGATTGCGGCACCGGTGATCAAGCCCATGAGAAGGCCGATGACCATCTCCTTGAGCAGGATGCGGCACATATCCCCCCTCCCGATCTCTCCTGTGGCAAGACCGCGGATCATAAGGGCAGATGACTGATTGGAGACATTTCCTCCGGTCTGGGTTATTACAGGCATGAAGATGAAGAGGAATGCGGCACCAAGGACTATGCTCTCGTAATGTGCAAGCACGTTGGTGGTTATAGTGCCCAGGAACAGCAGCACAACAAGCCAGGGGACACGCTTCTTGACCATACCCCAGATAGATGTCTCGAGGTATGGCTCGATCTCACCGGTCATCGCACCCATCTTATACACATCCTCGGTCTGCTCTTCGCGGATAACGTCGATGATATCGTCGTAGGTTACAATACCCAGGAGCACGTTGTTCTCGTCCACAACAGGTACTGCGAGGAAGCCGTAGGTAATGAAGATCTTGGCTGTCTCCTCCTGGTCGGTATCGTCGTTTACCGAGATTATGTCGGTCTCCATTATATTCTTGATTATCTCGTCATCCTCGTGCTCTAAAAGATCACGGAGGGATACAAGGCCGATAAGCCGCTTGAGCTGGTCCACCACATAGATGATATAGAGGGTCTCGACATCCTTTGCATGCTGGCCGCGGATAAACTTGAGGGCCTGCCCTACTGTGATGTTTGACTTGATGGCGATATAGCGGGGGGTCATGAGGCCTGCCGCATCATCCTCGTCGAACTTGAGCAGGAAGATCATCTCCTTCTTTACGTCATCGGAGAGGTTCTCCCATACCGACTTGCGCACATCAGGGGATGCAGACTGGATGATATCGACCAGGTCGTCAGGCTCCATCTCCTTCAGGAGCTGCTTTATACCTGTGATTCCGCCATCTGTCAGGTTCCGGATAATATCCTCCTGATCCTTGGCAGAGAGGGAGTCCATAAGGTCTATCTTCATATCAAGAGGGAGGTTGCGGAATATTACTTTCTCTTCTTCTTCAGAGAGGTCGTCCCAGTTCTCGATAAGATCCTGTGTGGAGATATCCTTCAGGTTCTTCTTGAGCTCTGCGGGGTTGAGCATCTGCAGATATTCTTTTATGGATTCCAGTGTGGTCATACGTATATGATCTCCCTCTCAAGCTGGAAGCCTGTGGCCTCCCTGACCTTATCCTCCACAAGGCTGACAAGCTCTTTCACATCCTTTGCAGTGGCGTTGCCGCTGTTCACTATTATATTAGCATGGTGCTCGGATATCTTGGCACCACCGACAGTATAACCTCTTAAGCCCAGGTTGTCTATTATCTTCCCAGATGGAAGTCCGAAAGATCGGTTGTTCTTGAAAACAGAGCCTGCGCAGGGGTATGCGAAGTGCCCCTTCTCCCTCCTGTCCTTCTCGTAGCCCTCCATCTCCCTGCTGAGCTCCTCAGCAGAGCCACCTGCGGTGGCAAAGATGCCCTCAAGGATAATGCCGCCGTTGGTCTGGAACGGGCTCTTCTTATAGTCAAAGCCGCCTTCGGCGGTATCAAGTGTGCAGATATTGCCGTCCAGGTCCAGGTACACCGCTACTTTAAGGGCATCGGAGATGGAGGCGTTGTAGCACCGTGCATTCATATAGATTGCGCCACCGGTGCTGCCAGGCATGGAGTAGAAGAACTGGAGCCCAGCCCTACCCGCCTTGGATGCAAACAGGGCTACATCGCTTATGGCAGCGCCACAGCCGGCGTGCAGAAGCCCATTTGTCTCAAGGAATATCTGGTTAAGCCCTTCGGTGGAGATAACAGCACCTTCGTAGCCCTCATCGGGGAACAGCACGTTGGCGCCGCCTCCCAGGATAAAGCACTTCAGGCCGGCTTGGATTGCGATCTTTCTGGCCTTCTTAAGGGATTCAATATCCTTTGGAACAACAAAGAAACGGGCAGGTCCACCAATCTTGAATGTT
>JAGCGL010000024.1 GCA_017649605.1 Spirochaetia bacterium | reverse complement strand
AGATGGATGCAGCAATGGCCAAGCTGGGACTGTAATATTATTAATAATTTTTTATCTGACCGCCCTGATTATTGCAGGGCGGTTTTTTTTTGGTGTAAAATAGTGCCATGTTCTTCAAGCGGAAAATCGGTTTGGTTCTGGCAGGTGGCGGCGGCAAGGGGAGTTACCAGCTTGGCGTCTGGAAGTATCTGACAGAGATAGGCCTTACAAAGAAAATATCAGTTATCTCAGGCTCTTCGGTAGGAGCTCTTAATGCTATCCTGCTGAGTCTGTGCGACTTTGATACCGCTGTAAACATATGGACAACTCAGCTTGAGGACAATATCCTCGATTTCAAATCGACAAGTAAACGGGCTGGCGCCATCTTCAGCCGCGAAGGTCTTTATAAGATCATGAACCAACTCGATTTCAGCCAGCTCCCCTCTCTTAAGAAAAAACTCTATGCCACATGTCTCAATACCGATACTAAAAAGGCTGAGAGCTTCTGTCTGAACAATTATGACGAAGAGACTGTAAAGCAGCTTCTGTGTGCCACCAGCGCAATTCCTCTTGTGTTCCAGGGGGAGAAGATTTTCGGCAACAATTATATTGACGGAGGCTGGGGCGATGAGGTCCCTATAAAGCCGCTTCTGGATGAGGTCTGCACCGATGCAATTGTGGTGAATCTCAAGCGGAGCTATCATGTGGATTATTCCGGTTTAGGTATAAATACCGTTGTGATTCATCCTACAGTCAATCTGGGAGACAACTGGTTCTGCATTCTTGACTTCTCTGCCGCAGGTGCACAGCGGCGTATGAAAAAAGGGTATGATGACTGCAGAAGGCGTTTCGCACCTCTTCTAAGGACTTTGCGTGGATACATGAGCTTCAGCTTGAGCGGTCTCAGGGCTAAGAAGATAAATGTCATGGCTGACGAGGTAATCCTTCAGAAGACACTGGAAGTGATATCAGAGCATCCCGAGCATCTTAAGGAGATCCAGGGATATTTCAACATCGATCTGCCTACTGCCGGCGGCGAGGTGTTCTGGCATGAGCTGGCTGAATACCATGGCTGGCGTTTCCAGGAGAATAATATAACCAGACATATAAGGCTTATCGACCCAACAAACTTCCGCAGGGCCTGGGGCAGAAGACGGCAGCTGGTTGACTACTGCCGCTCTTTCTTGATCAGTCAGTTGGCGCTGTAGCTTTTCGGAGTTATATTTAAAGTATGAAAAGTATTACTGAGAAAGTTCCGCTTCCCGGCGATGTGATAGTTGCAGACCGGGGTTTATACAAACACTATGGAATATACATCGGCAACGGCCGGGTCATCCACTATTCGGCTGGCATCGGGATAGAGCTTGATGCAGACCGGGCTAAGATAATCGAGACTTCTCTTGCAGAGTTCTTGGATGGTTCAGGGCTCTATGTGGAGGAGACGGATGAGCCGGGCGCCTTCCCGCCGGACCGTGTGGTGGAGAGGGCAAAATCCATGGTTGGCCGCCTCCATGGCGAGTACAACATTGCATTCAACAACTGCGAGCACTTTACCCACTGGT
>JAGCGL010000023.1 GCA_017649605.1 Spirochaetia bacterium | reverse complement strand
ATGGAAAGTTGCTCAGCCTTTGATAACCGAAGATAAAGCTATGGCCTTTATTGGACAGGTTGACATGAGGAACCCGGATTCCCCCCAGCTGAGATGCGACGAGGTGAAAGAGATTGATGACCTAGTGAAGAGCCAGGTGGGACACAGCAGCGTTCATCTTGTTCTGGAGGAACCCTGGAATTCGCAGCAGCTTAATAAGCTGAGAGAATTCATGCTTGACCATGAGGGAAACTGCCAGGTATTTTTACACCTGCCTTTGAGATTATATGATAAAGAGATAATAGTTAAAGCAAACCATCTGATCAAGGTCAAAAGTGATTTTGAGATTCCGGAGGATTCGGAGCTTAAGACAATTGTCTCTGACATCTGGACAGAATAAGGGAGTATGATATGAAGCTTTTAGAGGTTCTTGCATTTATTTTTTCGTTGTACACCATGCTTATAGTGGTGGATATCATCCTTAAATGGATTTATACAGGTCCAAAAGGAAGAGGAACCAGGATGATCTCCCAGCTCACAGATCCTTTCCTAAATTTTATCCGCAGATTCCGCATATCTCATATCGGATACATCGATATCTCCCCTCTTCTGGCTGTTCTTATCCTATCAATCATAAACCAGATTCTGGGCCGGATCAGGGAGCTTGGAAGCATAACACTGGGGGCTGTCAGTGCAATCATAATCTCATCTATTTGGAATGTGATCATGACCCTTCTTTTTGCTGTGCTGGTGGTAGCTGTAGTAAGGTACCTGTTCCTCATGTTCACAACCAACAAGATGAACTCCTTTGCCAATGCTTGCGACGCCTTCTTTATACCACTCTCCAGCAGGATTGCTTCGATATTTATCAAGAATGCCTCATCAAGCTATCAGCTCAACCTGATAATCTCTATAATTGTGGTGGCTGTAATCCTTACATTAGGCAGCTTTGGAATCACATCTCTGACCAACCTTCTTATGGGAATGTGATGGCTACCCTTGAGTCTCTGAAAGGTGTCGGACAGGCTTCCATAAGGGAGCTGAAAGGGGCTGGCATTGCCACCTTGGATGACCTTATGGGGTATTTTCCCAGGGATTATGAATTCCGGGATAAAATAGTCCAGCTTAAGGATGGATTCACCTTCGGGGCTCAGCAGGTAAAGATAAATACAGTCTGCACAGTCACAGGACAGGAATACTTTGGACAGGCATTCAAGCAGACCCTTAAGATAACTGTATCGGACGGCACTGGATATGCTTCCTTGATATGCTTTGGCCGGAACTTCCTAGCAAACACACTTAAAGTAGGCAGGAAGATATTCCTTTCGGGTGTGTTCCAGGTGCGTTTCGGCGAGCTCCAGAGCTCAAATTTCGACTACGAATTCTATTCCGACCATCCGCAGTTCTTCGGCAAGATTCTCCCCATCTATCCCCTTTCTGGCAAGCTGACCCAGAACTTCCTGCGGAAAAGCGTCATGCAGGCCTACACACTCCAGGGACAGTATGAGGAGAATTTAATACCAGAGAAGCTGAGGCAGCTGAACGGCCTTATGGAGAGGCGGGATGCAATACGCAACATCCACTTCCCCGAGAGCAAGGAGAAGCTTGAGGATGCTATACGCACATTAAAATACGAGGAGATCCTCCTTTTCGAGCAGAATATAAAGGAGGCGGTGAAGAAGCGTAAGGTCGTGAAGAAGCGCACTGTCAAGCTTCCACGGGAACTGCAGCGCAAAGTGGCCTCCAGCCTGCCATTCCAGCTTACCGACGACCAGATTGAAGTTATTGACCAGATATATGCCGACTCAAACCTGGACGAAAGCATTTCCCGCATTATCCAAGGAGATGTGGGCTGCGGAAAGACTTTGATAGGCTTCCTCTCTGCCCTCCCTTATATAGAGGCTGGAATGCAGACTGCCTTTATAGCCCCCACCGAGCTTCTTGCCGAGCAGCATGTAAAGACTGCATCCCGTATCTTCGAAGGGACCGGTGTGCGGCTTGCTTTCCTTTCGGGCAAGCTTACCGGCAAGAAGCGTGAGCTGCTGCTGGAGGCCCTTGCCAAGGGAGAGATTGACCTTCTTATCGGCACCCACGCAGTGCTCTCGAGCAATGTGGTGTTCAAAAACCTTGAGTTTGCAATTATAGACGAGCAGCAGCGGTTCGGCGTAATCCAGAGGTCTGCACTGCTGGAGAAAGGCAAGCAGATTGACTATATCATGATGTCGGCAACCCCTATTCCACGCTCTTTGGAGATGGCTTTCTTCGGCGAGCTCAAGATCTCCACCGTTAAAACCATGCCCCCTGGAAGAAAGCCAGTCATCACCTACACTGTCAAGGAAGGAAACGAGGAGAAAATCTACACCTGGGTTCGGAAAGAGCTGGCCATGGGGCATCAGGCCTACTTTGTCTACCCTCTTATAGACGAGTCTGAGAAGATGAACCTTAAGAACGCCAGCCAGATGCACGAGATGCTGAGCAAAGAGGTGTTTCCGGATTACAAGTGTGCCCTTATCCACTCCAAGATGAAGGAGGAGGACAAGGAGAGAATAATGACCGACTTCGCAGCCGGCCAGATTCAGATCCTTATCGCAACCAGCGTTGTGGAAGTGGGTGTTGATGTCAAGACTGCAACCTGCATGGTAATCGAGCATGCTGAGCGGTTCGGCCTTTCGTCGCTGCACCAGCTGAGGGGCCGCGTAGGACGCTCCGAGCTCCAGGCCTACACCTTCCTGGTGTTCGGCAATGAACTGACCGACCATGCCAAGGAGCGGCTCCGGATAATGAAGGAGACCAACGACGGCTTCGAGATCGCAGAGCGTGACCTTAAGCTCCGCGGCCCTGGCGACATAGCAGGTGTAGACCAGTCCGGCTTCATGAACTTCCGTCTGGCCGATATCTTCGAGGATATTGATTTAGTAAAGAGAATAAGAAAAGACCTGGAAAACCTTTAAAGCAGTATCTTTTTCCCAGTCAGCTTCTGAACAGACTCAAGCAGTGCGGCATGCTCCCCTTCTGTAAATGCCCGGAAGGAGGCAGAAGCTTTCTTGGCATACTTAAGGTTAAGGTTTCCCGATGTGCCGGTAGAAGTACGCTTCTTAAGGGCTGCAACCGGATCTTCGTTCTTAAGCTTGTCCAGGTTGAGTCCAACCTCTTTGTATGCATCCCGGAAGCTCTTTCCAGAGGCCACAAGGCGGAGCGCCTCGTCGGTGGCGAAAATATCGGGTGTAAAGCCCTCTTTAAGATTAGCCCTGTTCACCTGAAGCTCATCTACAGTAAGCTTTGCGACAAGTGTGCTCATATAGGCTGTATCCATGATCTTTATGAAAAGCTCCTTGGTCTCCTGGAAATCCCGGTTATAGCCGGTCGGGAGAGCTCTTACCACATTCTTCATACCCATGCAGAGCCCAGATACAGAGGCAGCTTTTCCACGCAGAAGCTCAAGGCCGTCCGGGTTCTTTTTCTGCGGCATTATGCTGCTTCCGGAGCACAGCGATGCTGGCAGCGAGAAATAGCCGAATTCCGGCATGGAGAAGATGATCAGATCCTGTGCCAGCTTGCTGTAGGTCAGGGTAAGCTGCTCAAGGGCATCGGCAATCATAGACTCAATCTTGCCCCGTGAGTTGTTGGCATAGAGCACGTTGTTCTGTATTCCGGCAAAGCCTAAAAGGGATGCAGTAAGCTCCCGGTTCAAAGGAAGCGGCACGCCATAGCTTGCAGCTGAGCCGAGCGGACAACGGTTATTAAGGTCATAGGCAGCCTTTAGGAAAGCAATGTCGTCAAGGAGCTCCTCGGCAAATGCAGCGCCCCACAGCCCTACCGAAGATGGCATTGCAATCTGCATGTGGGTTCGGCCTGGCATCGGGACATTCTTATTCTTTTCGGCAAAGGCAACAAGGGAATCGACCAGCTCCAGAGCCTTATCCAGAATCTGCAGCAGCCTTGTCTTGGCATAGAAACGGGTTGCTGTAAGCACCTGATCGTTCCGGGACCTTCCTGTATGCACCTTCTTTCCTACATCTCCAAGCTTGGCAGTAAGGTAGCCCTCGATAGCTGTGTGGCAATCCTCGTCCGAAAGCTTTATCTCAAACTTCCCTTCTCTGTCCAGCTTTATAATTTCAAGGAGCGCAGCCTTAAGAGCCTTGAATTCAGCTTTTGTAAGGATTCCTATCTCAGAGAGCATCTGGATATGGGCAATGCTGCATAGGCAGTCAGACACCACCAGATTTCTGTCCAGGATATAATCGTTTCCTACAGTGAACTTCTCGAGAAGCTCGTTTAGATCATAGTTTTTAAACCACAGTTTAGCCATGTTTCAATCCTTATATCAAAGCTTTATCCGTTTTGTTCCAATAAGCTGGAAAGGAAGCTCAAAACTCTTAAGATATGGGGAGGTTGACTTGCAGAAAAGTGTCCCCTTGAAATCAAAGCGCACATCCTGCTCGCTCAGGACAAGGGCATAGGCCTCCGATACCATGCTGCTGGTGCGGAGTGCTATATTAAGCGGTATGTCGCTCTTCTGAGCAGGCCTTGCCAGTATCTGGCGCCGTGTGTTTCCAGTTGCCCACCTGGTGTTGTTTATGATCAGGGTATAATCAACCCGCTCCACCTGGATATCGAAGCTGTTCTTATTCTGCATTGCAGCTGTGACAGCAAATATCACCTGCTCTGGCTCCATAGAGGTAAGGAGAATAGAATCAAGGCTTACCACCGGCTTCTTAAGCATAGGAATCTCGCCGGTTGCCACAACAGAGTTGTTGGATTTTCCAAATAAAGGAAGCTTGAAGTTGAAATCGGCAGTAACAGTGTATGGAACCACCTCCAGACGCTGCAGGGACGGATGCTTCTCGTACAGCTCCTTGAACGGGATTGAGATCGGGATCTGAATCTCCTCCACCTTGTTAGGGGCAATCTTGCCGCCATCGGGCAGCTTTTCTGTCTTATAGAGAATCTCTCCCAGCTTAAGTGTCCAGGTGACCTGAGGATAGTCGATGGAGATAGAGTTGAGGTTGTTTATCTTTAATTTGAATACTCCCTCTGCAGAATCAAAGTCAAGGGATGTGATCTCAAACCCTTCGGTATCCACATCAGGCTTATTGAACACAGACTGGATAGGGTTCTTGACTGCAGCCATGCCTGTCTGACAGATTAAAAAGAGGAAAACAGATAAAAATAATAAAAGAGCTTTTTTCCTTTTCATCATCCCTTCTTTCTTATAATATATCCCTTTTTCAGCTTTTTGTCTGTCTTTAAATAAGCAATTTTACCATGATCTGTCTTGGGCACTGTCTGCATATCTTCATCCAGCAGCGTAAATCCCTCATCCTTCATAAAAAGGAGGTCTGGGCCGATGTATTCAATGCTGTCTGATGACAGTATCTGATTCTTCACATCAAGGCGGTAAATTCCATCACCTGCCTGCTCCTCTATGCTCCCAAGAAACTGAGCCTCTGACATATAGGACTTGAAGGTAGGCATCTCGATCTCATCCTTGCCATAGTAGAAGCCTGTGGAGAATTCCCGGTGGCTGACCTTGAAAATCTCATCCACATAGGGCTTTGGATCCTCCTTGGAAACCCCTTCTATAAAATCGAGCTGCTTGCGGTATGCCCTGGTTATTACAGCTGTGTAGTAGATAGATTTCATCCGCCCTTCTATCTTTATGGAGTCGACACCCGCATCCCTAAGCTCCTTTAGATGGTCTATCATGCAAAGGTCTTTGGAAGAGAGGATTGATGTAAAGTTCTCTCCCTGTACTACAGGGAAATATTCGCCAGGCCGCTCCGACTCCTCCAGCACCCGGTACTGCCAGCGGCAGGAATGGGCACAGTCCCCCTGGTTTGCACTGCGGTCTGCCAGGTACTTGCTCAGGAAACAGCGGCCCGAATAAGCAAGGCACATGGCACCGTGGGCAAAGACCTCGATCTCAAGGTCTGGCACATTATTCTTTATAGCCTCTATCTCCTTGAGAGATAGTTCCCGGCCCAGTACTATCCGCTTTATCCCCATATCTCGGTACATCTTGGCAGCCTCGGTGTTGACGCAGTTTGCCTGGGTGCTAAGGTGCAGCTCCTTGTCGGGGAAATTCTTCTTAAGGAAGCCCAGTATGCCGATATCGCTTACAATAAAGCCATCCAGCGGATACTGATGTATGTAGTCTGACTCTTTCTCCAGTGTCTCGATATCGGAGTCGTGGAAATAGATGTTGAGCGCTGTGTAGAGCTTCTTATTTCCTTTTACACGGCGGATAGCCTCGTATTCGTCGGCCGAGAAGTTGTCGGCCTTGGCGCGGAGCGAGAAGTTCTTTATTCCTATGTAGGCGGCATCGGCGCCATATTCATAGGCATAGTAGAGTTTTTCTATATTTCCAGCCGGAGATAAGAGTTCCATTCTTCAATGGTATAATTTTTTAAGCCAACTGTAAAGTGTATCTCCCCAGCCATAATTCATACCAAAGCCATGGCCTCCGGTCTCCCTTAGGATAAACTCGTGCTCTACCCCGGCCTCGGTCAGAGCCTGGTCCAAGTCGACGCTGTTCCGGTAGTCCACAGTCTTATCATCCTTGCAGGCCAGAAGGAATACTGGAGGCATTCCGCTGGTCATCTGACATTCCATGGAATAGAGGTGTTTTGTCTCATCCGATGCGCTGCGCCCTAACAGGCTTATAAAAGACCAATGGTGGGCATAGGGCTTTTCCATGGAGACAACAGGATAGACAGGAATTACAAAGTTAGGTTTAAGGCTTACGCCTGGTTCAATACCAAGCTCCTTTAAAAAGTTCTTATCGCCGAATGCACCTGCCATAGTAACCAGATGACCACCGGCCGAAAAACCGATAGCACCAACCCGATCAGGATCAATGCCATACTCTGATGCATTCTCCCGAACCAGCTGAATAGTGCGCTGGAAATCCTGGATCATTGCAGGATGATGGTAGCCATCCATAGCCACACGGTACTTGAGGACAAAGGCGTGGTAGCCCCGCTCGGTAAACCAGGCTGCAACATCATGCCCCTCGGTTCCCATGCTCCTGTGATGGTAGCTGCCGCCATGACATATAATGACAGCAGCATGGGTATCTGTCTCTTTATCCGGTGAATAAGGATAAAAACAAGAACGCTCATTCCGCATGGAATGAACGTCCTTCCAGAGATATACCCTCTCCTGACCCCAAACTGTGGTCAGAGCCAGGAAGAAGATAATTGCAAGGCAGTAAATCCGCCTCATTTAACTATTCCAATAATAATCTTCTGTCCCTTTCTGCTTATCTGGAACATCTTCTTGTTGGATTTATCATTCAGAGCATTGTAGAACTCCAGCATGTTGGTAACTGGCTTGTCGTTGATCTCCTGAATAATATCGCCCACCTTAAGGTTAGCCTGTTCTGCTGCTGTACCCTGAGATACTGCAACAATCATAACGCCCTTGATATCTCCAAGCTCGCCCTTTGTCCGCATCTTCTCGTCGATATTTATGGCGAGGAAACCTGGATAGATGTCGTGGTTTGCCTGAACCTTCTCCTCGTCGTCACGTGCCTCGAGAACTACGCTGATAGTCATCTCTTTCCTGTTTCTTATAAGAGTGAATGTAGCCTTCTCCTTAGGAGGAATAGTTCCAATAACCTTTGTAAGCTGAGAAGAGTCGGTGATCTCTGTTCCATTTATCTTGGTGATGAAGTCGCCAGGGAGGATTCCAGCCTTGTCTGCAGGTGAATCCTTGAATACTCCCAGAATAATTCCACCGCCCTTGTTGCCGAGTCCCAGATCCTTGCGCAGCTCAGGATAGCTGTTGTCGTCGATAGAATCTATGGAGACACCAAGCCAGCCGTATTCAACCTTTCCCTTGGTGATAAAGTCGTTGGCAATCCGCTTTGCGTTGTTGGAAGGAATGGCAAAGCCAAGTCCAATGCTGCCGCCGCTCTGGGTTGCAATCCATGTGTTGATTCCCACAACCTCACCTTTCATATTGACCAGGGCACCGCCTGAGTTTCCAGGGTTGATGGAGGCATCGGTCTGGATATAGTCGGTGTAGCTTGAGATATTGCCTGTGCTCTTTCTCTGAAGACCGCTGACAATACCCATAGTAACAGTGGATTCATAACCATATGGTGAACCGATAGCCAGAACAATATCGCCTACCTCAAGGGAATCGGAGTCGCCGAAAGTTGCAACAGGAACTTTTTCTGAGCACTTGAAAGATACAAGGGCCAGATCCATTCTGTCATCAAAGCCTACTTTTGTAGCCTCGAACTTCTGTCCGTCGGCAAGCTTTACAGTGATCTGATCTGCCTTTCCAGCAACGTGGCTGTTGGTAAGGACATATACTTTATCTCCATCCTGCTGGATTATGATACCCGAACCAAGGCCTGGGCGCTCATACTCCCGGTAGGTCTTTCCATTTTTCTCATTGTTGTTGCCCCGGCCGCCGCCGAAGAAGAAATCAAATGGATTAAAGAAATTGAATGGTGTGGTCTCCTGGCGGACAACCTCCACTACATCCAGCTCAACAACAGCAGGAAGCACCTTCTTGGTTATTCCGCTGAAGGAAAAGTATACCTCTCCTTTAGTGCTTGGAACCACCCTCTGATCCTGGGATGGAGACTCTGAATTTCCACTTTCCGGTTTTGCAGCCTCAGGTGAACCTGTGGCGAAAATCATGGAAGCTGAGAACATAAAAACTAAAAGCACAATCAAAAATTTTTTAAGATGCATACATATATCTCCTGATACTTAAAATATACTCACAAAATACAAACAAGCCAACAGTCAGAATGTTATAAAAAATATCTTTTTTTTCTATTTATAGCATGATACACTTATTCCATGCTGTGGAACATACCTGTCATAGCTGCTATTTTCATCTCACTCGGGGCTATTCTTATAGCAGACCGCTTCATAAAGAACCTGGCAGTCTCTATTCTGGCCGGATCATTCCTCCTTTCTATGCTTTCAAGGCGCACTATCACCGAAACCCTTAAGATAGCAGCCCTAAGGATATGGAACTACGACTCCTGCATGCTTTTTCTCCTTATCTTCCTTATGATAACTATGAGCAACCAGATAAAGGAGAACAACATTATGGGGCTTATGACCGAAGCTCTTAAGGAGAGGTTCTCTGGAAAGACACTGCTTGTCTCGGTTGCTGCGCTGATAGGCCTTATTCCCATGCCGGGCGGAGCCCTTTTCTCTGCCCCTCTGGTTGAGGCCTGCGATACTGAGCATTCCCTTTCAAGCGATATAAAGACCAGAATCAACTACTGGTTCCGTCACATGTGGGAGTACTGGTTTCCGCTCTACGCCGGCGTCATCATGGCACTGCAGATAACCGGGCTTGAGTTTTATCAGCTCTTTCTGGCAAATGTATCCATGTCCTTTATCCATATCTTTGCCGGTTATGTGTGCATCTTAAAGGGGCTGGAGCTGCCTAAGGTGCAGCCTGCGTCCGGAAAGAAGAAACCTGTGATCCGGTATCTCCTTCCGATCATTATCATTATTGGAGGCTCATTCCTCCTTTCGGGTCTCTTCCCAGCCCTTAAGACTATATCCAAGTACCTGCCGCTTATATTAAGCATACTTGCGGCCATAATCACAACCCAGGTGTGGAAACCCCTGGGAAGCGCTGTATGGAAATGCCTTCTGATTGCAAAGAACACCTGGCGTATGGTGCTTATAGTAGCGGTGATAACCATATACAGCGGCTTTATAGGAATGCCACTTGCCGACGGCTCATACCTTATGGATATAATGCGGCAGGAGCTCAGCCAGGCGGGAATACCAGCCATACTGCTCTTTGCCATACTGCCGCTGGTTAGCGGAATCGCAACAGGAATTGCGCTGGGCTTTGTGGGAACCAGTTTCCCTATCATATTCTCGCTTTTGGGGCCAGATCCATCTCTCAAGAGTATTCTTATAATGGTGATAATAGGCTACAGCTTCGGCCAGATAGGACAGCTCCTCTCCCCTGTCCATGTGTGCAATGTGGTTACAAACCGGTTCTTTAACACCAACCTGTTCAAAAATACACTGTTCATAGCCAAGCCATGCCTGTTCATTGTGGCAGGGGCAATATTAAGCGCTTCGGCTGTATACTGGATAATGTAGAAACAGGTTGAAAAACACCCTTTTCTGCAGTACAATATATAAAGAAAATCTGTCAGGAGGAGACCATGTACTATACAATGGAGATTGCAGGTGTAAAACGGAACCTGGAGCTGTTCCCTATCAACGAGACCACCTGTATCGCAGCATTCATCATGTTCGGCGATGTGGAGGTGACACAGGCATCGGCCGCAAAACTGTTAGACAGAGCACCTGAGTTTGATATCATATTTACTGCAGAGGCAAAGAGCATTCCGCTGGCATACGAGATGGCTAAGCAGGCTGGCAGGAACGACTATGTGATTGCCCGGAAAGCAAAGAAAATGTATATGAAGAATATTGTGGAGGTTGAAGTTGCCTCTATAACCACTGCGGGAAAGCAGCACCTTTATCTGGGACAGACCGAGGTCGACAAGGTCAAGGGAAAGAGAGTCCTTATTGTAGATGATGTAATAAGCACCGGAAGCTCCCTCAAAGCCATGGAGGAGCTGGTGAAGAAGGCTGGCGGCAGAATCGTAGGAAAGATGGCTGTACTTGCCGAGGGCGATGCCATGGAGAGACCTGATATCACAGCACTCCACAAGCTGCCCCTTTTTGATGAGAAAGGAAACGTCAAAGGCTGATTATTTAAAAGCTCTTTTAAGCCTGTTCATAGCCTGTTCCAGGATGCTCCGGGGACAGGCTATATTTATTCTCTCGAAACATTCCCCGCCCTCTCCGAACATATCTCCGTGGTCAAGCCAAAGCTTTGCTTTGTTTTCTATCCTATCCTTGATCTCCTGATTCGAAAGCCCTGTTCCGTGGAAATCGAGCCACAGGAGATAAGTTCCCTCGCTCTCCACCAGATAAACCGAAGGGATATTCTGTGCAAGAAAATCTTTTACATAGGCGATGTTGCCCTCAAGATAGGCCTTTAGCTGTATAAGCCAGGGCTTACCAAGGGTATAGACCGCCTCGGCAGCTGTCATTCCAAGAGTATTCACCTCGTTATAGCCGTTTGCACGGTTCTCTCTCTTGAACTTTTTTCTTATCTCAGTATCTGGAACCCAGATGTTGGAGACCTGCAACCCTGCCAGGTTGAATGTCTTGCTGGGGGCGGTGCAGAGAATAAGCTTCTGCTTATATTCATCCCCAAGTGTCGCAAAGGAGGTGAACTTAATCCCAGGGCGGATGAAATCGCAGTGGATCTCGTCAGCAATCACTGTAACATCATAGCGTCTGCAGATCTCTGCTACTGCAACGAGCTCCTCCTTAGTCCAGACACGCCCCACCGGATTGTGTGGACTGCACAGTATGAATGCCTTTACATTATTCTCGCGGATTGCCTTCTCAAAAGCCCCGATATCACGGGTGTAACGGCCATCCTTATAACAGAGAGGCGCAACTATCAGCTTACGGTTGTTATCCTTTACAATCTGACTGAACGGATAGTAGACCGGCTGCTCTATTAAAATGGCATCAGAAGGCTCTGTAACTGCTCTTATGGCAATGGACAAACCATAGACTATTCCAGGTACTGTAACCCACTCTGACGGCTTGACCTTATATCCGTATTCGCTTCTGCACCAGCTGTCCAGAGCCTTCCAGTAGGAGGATCCTGTCCTGGTGTAGCCGAATATGCCGTGGTCAACCCTCCCCTTGATTACAGAAAGGACTTCCTCTGGCAGGGGGAAGTCCATATCAGCAACCCAGAGGGGAAGAAGCTCTGTTCCGTCGAAATACTTTACAGAATCTGTTCCCCAGCGGTTTACAACAGTATTGAAATTATATTTTCTCTCCATATCACTTGCTGTAGTTAGGAGCCTCGTGGGTAATGGAGATGTCGTGCACATGGCTCTCTTTAAGGCCTGCGCCAGTAATTTTGATAAACTTGCGGTACTTCTTGAGCTCGTCTATGTTGTGGCAGCCGCAGTATGCCATTCCCTTCTTGATACCGGTCACAAGCTGGTGCAGATAAGGCTTGAGCTCGCCCTTGAATGCAACTCTTCCTTCGATACCTTCTGGAACAGGATCCTCGCCAGGCTTCATGCAGTAGCGGTCTCCGCTTCCGGCGCCGATTGCGCTCAAGGAACCCATGCCTCTGTACTCCTTGAATATACGTCCTTCGTAGATAATCTCACGGCCCGGAGCCTCTTTGAGACCTGCGAACAGGTTACCGATCATAACTGCATTGGCACCGGCTGCAAGGGCTTTCACAATATCACCGGAATACTTGATTCCACCGTCGGCGACAACTGGAATATTGTACTTGGCAGCCTCCTCGGCGCAGTCAAGAACTGCAGAGAACTGCGGCATACCGCATCCAGAGATGATTCTGGTGGTACAGATAGAACCAGGGCCGATACCGATCTTGACTGCGTCTGCACCAGCGTCGATAAGGCGCTTTGTAGCCTCGGCAGTAACTGTGTTTCCGCCCATCACAAGGATATTATACTTTTTCTTGATATCACGGATTGCAGCTGCAGATTCCTTGGTGTCGCCTGTTGCTGTATCCATGATCACAAAGTCAACATTGCTCTCCATAAGAAGCGGAATACGCTGGTCATAGTCCTTCGGAGAGATAGCAGCACCAACCAGAAGACGTCCGGTGCCATCCATAGCTGCGTTAGGGTGGCGGCGTTTCTTATCCATATCCTTATATGTAAGAAGACCGATCACACGGTGTTTTTCATCAATAACAGGCAGCTTCTCGATCTTATATGTATCGAACTTTTTCTGTGCAGATTCAACCGATGGTGTTCCCTTTTCGTAGATAACCTTCTTGGTCATTATATCCTTGATAAGAACACGGTCGTCGGTGCAGAAGCGGAGGTCTCTGGAGGTTATGATACCGCAGAGCCGCTTGTTTCTGTTTACAACAGGAATACCGGAAGCATTGTTTGCAACCATGAGGTTCCTCAGGTCACCAAGAGTTGCGTTCTGATCAATTACGCTTGGATTCTTGATTACCCAGTTCAGGTAACGCTTTACTTTCTCAACCTCTTCAGCCTGCTGATGCGGCTTGAAGTTGCGGTGGATAACACCTACTCCACCCTCAAGGGCAAGTGCAATAGCCATGCGGGCATCAGTTACAGTGTCCATGGCGGCGGACATGATCGGAACATTTAAAAATATATTGCCGATAAGCCGGGATGTGACATCAGCCTCGCCAGGAGCGATATCTGTATAACCGGGAATCAGCAGAACATCATCAAAACTCAAACCTTCGTTAATCTTTAAATTCATAATACCCATCCTTGATTAATACTACTGTATTAAGCAGGTTTAATCAAGGAATTTGAGAATTTAATAGTAAAAATATAAGGTTAATAAGACTTATCGCCTATTTTTGCCAGTTTTCTATACTGGTTGTACCGCCACTCGGCATTCTCCTGAGTAACTTCGAAGAGTATCTTTGCCTCGGCCGGGAAGGTCTTAGTCAGTGCATCGAAGCGCACTTCGCCCCTCAGATAATCCTGGAACTTGTTCCAATCTGGCTCTTTGCTGTCAAGGATAAAGCCGTTCTGTCCCAGAGATTCCATCACAGGGTTGAACCGCCACAGGTGCCAGTAACCGCACTCAACTGCCTTCTTCTCCTCAAGGATAGAATGGGCCATGCCCACTTTAAGGCCATGGTTGATACATGGAGCATAGCAAATGATTATGGAAGGTCCGTTGTAGGCTTCTGCCTCTTTTACTGCACGGAAGAACTGGTCCTGGCTTGCGCCGAGTGCAACCTGAGCCACATAGACATAACCGTAGGACTTTGCAATCATGCCCAGGTCCTTCTTGCGGATCTTCTTTCCAGAGGTGGCAAACTTTGCTACAGCGCCGGCCGGTGTTGCCTTGCTTGACTGGCCGCCTGTGTTGGAGTAAACCTCGGTATCGAGGACCAGAACATTGATGTTCTCGCCCGATGCCAGCACATGGTCAAGGCCTCCGAAGCCGATATCGTAGGCCCAGCCGTCTCCGCCGATAATCCACTGGGATTTCTTTGCAAGGTAATTCTTGAGCTCAAGAATCTGCTTTCCTATTGGGCCGCCTGAGCAGCTTTCAATCTTGGCTACAATCTTCTCCCCTGTCTTACGGCTCACTTCCCTGTTCTCACGGTTCTCGATCCATGTAAGGAAAAGCTCGCTCACATCAGGAGGACAGTCTGTGTTGT
>JAGCGL010000022.1 GCA_017649605.1 Spirochaetia bacterium | reverse complement strand
TGGAATCTTTCTTTAGCTTTTTAACAGAAAGGAACTCTATGATCCTCTCCTTGACATCCTTGAGGCCATAGTGGTCCTTGTCCAGAATAGACTTTGCCTTCTTTATATCAAGCTTATCCTCCGACATCTTGTTCCACGGCAGGGATACAATAGTGGAAAGGTAGTTGCGGGTAATGCCGAACTCCGGGGAGTTTGAGTCCATCATGGAGAACTTCTCAAGCTCCTGCTCAACCTCCTCCTTCACCTCGCCGGTCAGATGGAAGCTGTCAATCGCCTCCTTGAACCTGTTATACTCGCTGTCCTTGGAATCTACCGGAAGCCCCAGCTCCTTGCGTATAGCCTTCATCTCCTCCTTAAGGAAGTATTCCCGCTGGCTCTTCTCTATCTTCTCGTTGATCTTACGCTGAATCTTCTTCTGGATTCTGAGCAGCTCCTGCTCCTTCTTGATGAAGATTATGACTTTCTCCATCCGTTCCCTGATATCAAGGGTCTCAAGGATATCCTGCTGCTCCTTCCTGTCTATGTTAAGGATAGAGGCGACAAAGTCGGCGATCTTGCCTGGCTGGTCAATGTTGACCATATTAAGGCGCATCTCCTCGGAGAAGAGGGGATTGTTTTCTGATATCTGCTTCATCTCTGAAAGGATTGCCTGTGTAAGTGCCTTTATATTGCTTCCCTTGTCAAACACCTCGTCAAGATACTCAACCTCGGCTGCAATCGGGGTGTGGCTGGTAAGGGGAGTGATAATCCTGAAACGCTTTAATGTGGAGATGAAAATATTCATCCCGCCGTCTGGCAGGTTTATCTTCTTCACAATCTTTGCCACAGTACCCACTGAGTACAGATCTTCTATGGAGACAGGACTCTCATCCTCGCTGTTATCGTCCTTGAGCATAGTAAGTCCCAGTATGCCGCCACTTTTGGTCAGTGCCTTCTCTACAGTGGCGATATCCTGATGGGATACAATCATGAGTGGGGTAAAGATGCCAGGAAAAATAGGCTTTCCCGAAAGGGGGACAATAAAAAGCCGGTCTGGCAGCATATTCTCTAAAGTTACAATATCTTTTTCAGCCAAAATAATTACTCCTAAGTATAAAGTACTTATTACTATAATTAAAAGTCAAGTGAAGGCAATTTTTTTATTATACTTTACATTTATAAAAAATCTCGGTATAATTTTCAGGATCACTTTGAAGGAGTTTATTGTTATGAGTATCCCTTTGGCAACATTGGAAGATAATAAGAAAAATGTCTATGAACTTACCTGCGCAGCAATCAAAAGGGCAAAACAGATAGCAATAACAGGAGACGAGGAGCTGGAGGATAAATCCAACAAGATAACTTCTATCTCCCTTGATCAGGTCCTCTGTGAGAAAACACAGTACAAAGTGGAAAACTGACAGATTTGCAGACTGTTCCTGTCATAGTAGTATTCGGCCCCACAGCAGTAGGCAAGACCGAATTTCTGCTTCATCTTGAGAATATAGGCGAAATTATAAATTCAGACTCCCTGCAGGTTTACCGCCACATGAGCATAGGTACAGCCAAGCCGGATAACTCTGTCACCAGCCGGATACCTCACCACCTTATTGACTGCATAGACCCGGACCAGGAGTTTTCGGCCGGAGATTTTGTGAAACAGGCTGACAAGCTTTGCCACGAGATCTACAGCCGCGGGAAACTGCCTGTCATATCAGGCGGCACCGGCTTCTTCCTCAAGAACTTCATATACGGCCTTCCTTCTGCTCCGGCCTCTTCGGAGGAGATAAGGATACAGCTCCAGAAGCGTCTTGAGAAGGAGGGGCTCGAGGCACTCAGGGAAGAGCTGCACCAGAAGGATCCCGACTCTTGGCTCCGGATAAAGCCCCTCGACAGCTATCGCATATTAAGGGCTCTGGAGGTTTACTATACATCAGGCTCGCCACTCTCTGACTATAAGCTTCCTGATAAGATGAGAAGCGGCTACAGATTTCTCCTCATCGGCCTTATCAGGGACAGGGCAGAGCTCTATGAGAGGATAAACCAGAGGGTAGAGGCTATGTTCAAAGCAGGACTCCCGGAGGAATACAAGAAGTTGAGAGCAATGGGTTACAGCCCTGCCTCTCCCGGCCTCAGCGCCATAGGATACAGTGAGTTCTCCATAATGGAGGAGCTTGGGAGCATGACTCTGAACGATGTCAAGGAGCTTATAAAGCAGAACTCCCGCAATTATGCAAAACGGCAGATAACCTTCTTCAAGGCGCTTCCAGATGTCAACTGGATCCATCCGGACCAGTGGCAGGATGCAGTTGAAATGGTAAGCAATTTCAGATAGAGTAGAGTCATGTGTTATTTCTGCGGCCAGCCATTTACTGGAGACAAAGTTTATAGAAGCACAGTATGCTCAAAAT
>JAGCGL010000021.1 GCA_017649605.1 Spirochaetia bacterium | reverse complement strand
CGCTCTGTCTCCATCTGGGATACGATGTGGAGTATGGTCTCCTGCTCGTTCTGGTCAAGCTCGAGCCGCCTTGTTATCTCGGGGTCTCCCTCGATTACTTTGTTCACTGCAAAGAGCAGAGGAATGCCGCACCTTGCGGCGTGATCCATGATAAAGAATGATATCGAGTGGATGCACCGGTGGACAGCGCCTCCGTGGCTCTCCTCGTCGCAGAAGTCCTGCTTGCGCGGCGCCTCCTGATACTTTGCGATATGCACTGCGTGGTCAACCAGCTCCTCGATACCCAGGTTCTTGGCCGCCGAGATCGGAACTACAGGGACACCCAGCATCTCCTCCATGGCATTCACATCCACAGAGCCGCCGTTTGCGCTAAGCTCGTCCATCATATTAAGGGCCACAACCATGGGCACATTCAGCTCAAGAAGCTGCAGGGTAAGGAAAAGGTTTCTCTCTATATTTGTGGCATCTACAATGTTTATTATAGCCTTGGGCTTCTCGTCCAGGACAAAGTTCTGGGATACCAACTCCTCGCTGCTGTAGGGGGACATTGAGTATATGCCTGGAAGGTCGGTGACCAGCGTGTCGGGATGCCCTTTTATTACACCATCCTTGCGGTCCACTGTGACCCCAGGGAAGTTGCCAACCCGCTGGTTCATCCCTGTAAGCTGGTTGAATAGGGTAGTCTTGCCGCTGTTCTGGTTCCCCACCAGAGCGAATGTAAGCAGTGTCCCGTCGGGCAGGGGATTGCCTGTCCCCTTGGGGTGGAAGCGTCCCGATTCTCCAAGGCCTGGGTGGGGTGTGCTGCCCTGGTTTTCTGTTTTAATTGGCTTTTCTGCCGGTTTCTCTCCGGCAGTCTCTTCTGCCTCCTGGGAGACCAGGATATGCTCAGCCTCTGCAAGGCGCAGTGTCAGCTCATAGCCATATATCTGTATCTCGATAGGGTCCCCCATGGGGGCGAACTTCACAACAGTGACTGACGTGCCTGGAATAAGCCCCATATCAAGAAGATGCTGGCGCAATACTCCGGAACCGTTTACCGCTGTGACTATTCCGCTCTCTCCTATGGCAAGGTCCTTCAAAGTTTTTTTCATAGCTGCTGTCCTTATTATAGTATATAAAAGAGTATAAAGCAAATACTCTTTTGCCAAGCAGATTAGCGAATGCTAACTGTTAGCATATGCTAACTTTATCCCCGCAGGAGTAAAATGTCAAGTGGTTAGTTAGTGCTAACTTGGTTATTTTTGTCTTGTAAGCTCTGCCTCGCTGGGGCGGATATAGATGGGGCCTGCGTTATCCGGATCCTGCTTGCCCTCTGCAAATAGGGCTTTGCCCAGCGCGAGGCAGCTTTCTGTCCGGCAGCTGTTCCAGCCGGGATCCAGCGTGAGCTTTTTCTCGGCAGGGAAGAGCTCCATCACTGCAGGGGCGTAGGAGCCTGTAAGGAACACTTCATTATATGTGGTAAAAATACCACCTAATTTATCTTTCTCTATATCAAGATATTCAGAGACTCTTTTCCCGTTCTCGTACACGGCGGTGAAAACCTTGCCGCTCTTAGCATCCAGAACCGGCATGACAGCGCCCTTAAGATAGCTGTAACCATAGGCTAAGATATCAAGGGTGGGGACAGAGATGACTGGGCATCCGAAACCGTCTGCAAGCCCTTTCGCAATAGACATTCCTATGCGGAGCCCTGTGAATGAGCCCGGCCCTTTTGCGCATACGATCAGATCTGTGCTTTTTTTATCGATTCCGGAGCTTGAGTAGAGGTGGTCGATCTCCTTCAAAAGGTTCTCGGAATGCTTAAGGCCGGCCTTGGCTGTGTAGCTGTAGTATCTGTCATCCTGCTCAAGGCAGATTCCTAAAATCTCGGTGCTTGTGTCAAATGCCAGTGTGGTCATAGCTCTATTCCCTCTATCTCTATCTCCCGCTCTTCGGGGGTTATCACTTTAATTGTGATATTGATGATATCCTTCGGCAGGCTCTCTTTTATATTCCCGCTCCACTCGATCACGCACACTCCGCCGGAGGTGAGGAGCTCTTTTCCCCCTGTCATCTCAAACTCATCATCAGTTGAGATCCGGTACATATCCATGTGGTAAAGGGGCAGTCTTCCCTCGTATTCACAGATGATGGTGAACGTGGGGCTCTTGATGATTCCCTCTATGCCGAGGCCACGGGCAATGCCGCGGGTGAGGACAGTTTTCCCAGCTCCCAGCACCCCGTCGAGGGCAATGATGGAATTGGGCTTGAGGTGCTCTGACAGCTTCCTGCCAAGCGCTTCTGTCTCGTCTGCTGTAAAAGTATGGAAAATCACCGCGTGCTCCTGCTTTAGAAAGTTTAAAGCATTTGTCAAAATAGTCAAGATATAGTAAAATATAAGTATGGATGACAATATTATTTTTATAAAGCTGACAGAGGATATGAAACGGGATATCAACGGTTTTACAGTGGATCCCGCTGTTCCGCTTCCTGTGGAGAAGCTTCCTGGAAAAGCAGATTATGACCCCAACGACCTTTCGTGGGAGATGATAATTGCTGCCATGCTCAAGATTCTGGCCTATGACCGGGATTATAAGCACGCCGACTATTACCGCCAGTTCATTAAGGCTGTCAAACCCGACCTGTTCAAGGAGATGACCCAAGTGGGGATATTCAAGGCAGGCAACAAGGATTTTGCTATAGCCGAAGAGATTTTTTTAGCCCTTGAAGGGCTTGAGCCTGATGATATTCCCAACATGCTCAACCTGGCCCGGGTGTACGAGGAACATGCGAAAACACTTAAGGAATCGGGGGATGAGTGCTGCGAGGAAGAGTATAATGACAAGGCCTATGAAATCTATAAAAAGGCTCTCGCAAAAGATCCCCTGAACGCCGACACCCATTTCTATGCCGGTGCTTTCTTTCTTAATCAGAGCAACTATATCAAGGCAAAGGAGCATCTTTCTGACTATATCTCCCTTGGAGACAACGAGGAGCGGAAGGCTGCCGCCCAGGATATTATCGATAAGCTTGAGAGCCACGACCTGGCCGACACCATGTTCAAAGAGGCCTATGACTTTATCCGGATGGATATGCTGGACAAGGGAATAGAGCGGATAAAAGAGTTCATCAAGGACCATGAGGATATCTGGAACGGCTGGTTTGTCCTGGGCTGGGGATACCGCAAGGCAGGCCACTACAAAGAGGGTAAGGAGGCTTTCCTCAAGGCTCAGGAATATGGCTGTGACACAGTTGACCTTTTGGTAGAGCTGGCTGCCTGCTGCATGGAGACCGGCGACCTTGATCTGGCTGAGAAATGCCTTAAGGATGCTCTGTTCAAGGATGGAGAGGACAGCCGTATTCTGATCAACTTCGGTCTCCTCTGCCTTAAGAAAGGGGATAAGGAGCAGGCAAAGAGCTTCTTCGGCACAGCTTTGGAGCTTGACCCTGAGAACAAATATGCAAAGAAATATCTGGAGGAACTGAAATGAAACGGATCGGAATTATTGTCGCAATAGAGACTGACTCTCTCTTTGCCCACTATGGTAAGCTTGAGAAACTGCCATGTCCGTCAGGATTCAACCTTTATATTATTCATAAGCCTAACTGCGACCTCTATGTCCTCCACACCGGAGTAGGAGAGGTGGCTGCCGCTGCCGGAACCCAGTATCTGATCTCCGAATGCAAGGTGGAGATGGTGGTCAATTTCGGTGTGGTCGGAGGTCTTACCCAGAATATGGCGAAGCAGCGGCTGTGTGTGGTGCAGCGTGTGGTGCATTACCGGTTCGATGCAACAAAATACCTGCCTGTGGAAGTGGGCCAGGTGCCGCCTCATGAGGATATATATATCTATACCGATAAAAACTTGGTTAGCCAGGCTCTGATACTTAACTCCGAGCTCTGTCCGGCCACCTGTGCCTCGGGCGACTGGTTTGTGGACAGCGCCGAGGATAAGAGCCGGATCCATGCCGATTTTGCCGCTGATATCTGCGATATGGAAGCTGCCGGAATAGTGCTGACCTGCGAGGCCAATGATGTTCCCTGCCTGATGCTCAAGGCGGTGGCCGACAGCCTTGCAGGGGGCGGAAAGGAGTTCTGGAAAGAGCTCCAGGGCGCTGCCCTTGTCTGCCTGCAGACTGCCGATAAGATAATCGAGAATCTCTGATTTACTTAATCTTCTGAGACTCTAAGTAGTACCGTTTTTCAGGTGCCTCACCGATGGAGAAGGTCTTCCGTGGGTATACTCCTTTGGTTGCAAGCCGCTTGAAGAATGTCTTCTTGCTTATCTCGGGCAGCAGGAATCCCATAGCCTTGTCCTTATTCGCCAGCTCTTTAAGGTCCTCGTCGCCGTGGATATAGTCGATGGAAGCTTCCGGGTGAGCCTTGAGGTACTTGTCCAGGAAGTTCTGGAGCTCCTCAGCAGCCAGAATATTCTCTCCCTCCAGAGTGATGGTGCATGCCTCTCCTTTGATGACAACACCCACATCCATCGGATTCTCCGATGCCTTGATGCAGCATGAACATGATTTCTTGACTATGAACTTGAGCGCTTTCTTGAGCTCCTCGAAAAGCTGTGCAGGATCTACGTTGAACATAACCTTGTGGATAGGGTGGAATATGATTCCAGGGCTGTTGATGTTCACAATCTCTGCCATTGCCCACCGTGCCGGTGCATCCTTGACTCCCTTGGCCTTTATAGCTTCCCATGTGTTCTTGGCTGCTGCCAGGGAATGGTTTCCGTCGCCCATTGCGAAGAGAGGATTGTTCTTAGCCTTGAGGGCAAGGAATTTCTCGGTTATAGTCTTCATGGCCGGGTCGGTGGCAGGAATGAACCAGCCCCTCAGATGGCCGCCCTTCTGCATAAGTGTGAAGTCATATATCTTCTTAAAGCTGTCCCTGTTATCGTACAGGTCTTCGATAAGTCTCTCGTCCTGGTCGTCGATGAACACCAGGATATGGGGCATATCAAGGGCTGCGTTCTCTCTTATCTTAACACGGACCGGAAGCCGCTCCACAACTGTCTTTTCTGTAGGCTGGATAAGGCTTGTTGTCCCTTCGCTGTAGTCGTACTGGTCAAGGTCCAGGTTCACCAGAAGGCCTATCCGCGCCGGGCTGAAATCAGTCTCCCGCTCCACCAGCATGAATCCTGCAGGCAGCTTCTTAAGGACACCGGCAGCAAGGTATTCATCCATAGTCTTGTTTATCTGTGGAATCTTCTTGTCCAGATCCACTTCCTTAAGGTAAACCTCAGGGAGGAACAAATTAAGTGTGGAGGGGCTGCCTCCTACAAAATCCTCAGTCTCCTTCCAGTATGTGTGGTTGGATGTGAACTGGTCTCCGGCAATTACCGCCCATTTCTCGAATGTGGTCTTTGACTCGTCTGGAACATATATCTCAGGAATTCCGACTCCTGCGTCTTTAAGTGTGCTCAACAGTGCCTCTCCTTATTAAAAAGTCTTATTTATTTTCCCACAAAATGGCTTGATATGCAACAAGAATTTATACAATTCCCAGGCTGAAGTCACCCACTATCTTGAAGAATTCTTTATCCTGCTTTATCTCAAGCTTCCGGTCCGGGAAGTAGACCGGCAGCAGCTCCCTGAACTTCTCAACAGCGTCTGAGAAAATAGTCTGGCGCATATCCTCAGGAATATGGGCAAGAGTCTTCATCTCAACCTTGAGTATGTAACCCCGTCCCAGGTCAGATCCATAGCCCGGGGTAAAGTCGGCCCTTACTCCGAAAAGACCGTCGGCCTGCGGGTTTGCAGTCTCGTTCCGCTTCGGACGCACCGGATGGAGTGGATAAAGGTCTCCATACTTATCCTCTATATAGTTGTCCACAGCATCCAGCATAGCCTTCATCTGGTTGTCGAACTGAATCATCTTAGGGTGGTCTATCATATTTACATTATAAAGAAAAAAGGGTTTCTGTGAAAGTCTTGATATTAAATTTATTTACCTTTATGATTTTGGTATGAGTGATGAGATGCTTCTGCTTGTGGACGAGGAAGGAAACCCTGTAGGACAGGCTCCCCGCGGGCAATGCCATAACGACACAAGCCTTATACAGCTGGTGGTGCACCTTGAGGTGTTCAACTCCAAGGGCGAGATTTTCCTGCAGAAAAGGTCTCCTACCAAGGATATGTACCCCGACAAGTGGGATACTGCGGTGGGCGGCCATGTGCGCCCAGGGGAAGACCCCTTCGAGGCCCTGGTAAGGGAAGCCAAAGAGGAGATAGGCATCGATGCCTCCAAGGCAAAATACCTCACAAAGTTCCTGCACCGGATGCCCAAGGAGACCGAGGTGAGCTTCCTCTACACCCTGGTTTACGACGGCGATTTCGCCATAGACCACGACGAGGTTGTGGACGGCCGGTTCTTCTCCAAGGAAGAGATACGGTCTAAGCTGGGCACAGGCTTCTTCACAAAAAACTTTGAGCGGGAATTCGAGGTGTTCAATAAATAGTATGTGGAATTATATCTGGCCTATAGGGCTGATTGTGCTCTCCAACATTTTCTATCACATAACCACAAAGACCACACCCCATGAGGCAAATGCATTCCTCTCCCTTACCGTGACTTATCTGGTGGGCGGCATCTGCTCATTCCTCGCATATTTTCTGACAGCAGGCCGTGGAAGCACCCTTAAAGAGGAGCTTATGCACCTCAACTGGTCATCCTTTGTGCTGGGCTTGGCTATCATTGGGCTTGAGGCAGGGTTCCTCTTCGCATACCGCGCAGGCTGGAAAGTCAATACTGCACAGCTGGTGGCTTCCTCAATTCTTTCCATAGCTCTTATCTTCGTAGGGCTTTTCCTGTTCAAAGAGAGCATCACACTGCGCCATATCATCGGCATTATAGTGTGTCTTGTTGGACTGGTTATAATCAATTTCAGATAGGGAGAAAATGGCACAGGGTCCATATCATTCAACAGACAGAATAGGGACAGACAATATACGTCATCTGCTTCTCACTTTCTCAATTCCGGCAATTGTGGGAATGGTGGTTCAGGCCCTCTATAACATTGTGGACCGCATCTATGTGGGACAGGGAGTAGGGCATATAGGACTTGCCGCCATAGCAGTCACCATGCCTCTTCTTATGACCAACATGGCATTCTCCATAATAGTAGGAGTGGGTTCCAACGCTCTCTTCTCCATAAAGCTTGGAGAAGGCCGCCGTGACCTGGTGGAAAAGATCATGGGAAACGCATTCCTGCTCCTTTTCCTGGTGCCCCTGTTTGTCATACTGCCATGCCTTCTTTTTCCACGCCAGATATTGACTGCCATAGGTACCACACCCGATCTTCTGCCATATTCCGAGAGGTATCTGCGCATCCTTATGTACGGTGGTGTATTTGGTGCCATGAGCCCGGGCATAAACCACTTTATCCGTTCTGACGGCCATCCCCGCACATCCATGTTCACTCAGCTTTTAGGAGCGCTGCTGAACACTATACTGGATCCTATCTTCATCTTCGTGTTCCATTGGGGCATAGAGGGGGCGGCCTGGGCTACAGTTATTTCACAGACAGTATCTTTCATCTGGGTTATGAGCTACTTCAACTCAAAGCTCACTCCGCTGCGGTTCAAGGTCAGTGCAATGAAGCTGGATTGGAGCCTTGTGTTCCGTATGCTTGCCATCGGCTTTGCACCTTTCTCCATGCAGATGGCCATGAATGTGATGAACCTGATCCTGAACCGGCAGTTGCTGCACTACGGCGGCGATATGGCTGTGGCTGTGATGGGCATAGTCTACAGTGTTATAATAGTTATCATGATGCCGCTCCAGGGAATAAACCAAGGAGCCCAGCCTATCATAGGGTTCAACTTCGGTGCCAAGAAATTTGACAGGGTGCGCACCGCCTACTGGCTTGCGGTAAAGTATGCGACTATATTCGTAACCATCGGCTGGCTTCTGATAGAGCTTATTCCCGGTGTGTTTGTCCGTTTCTTCAACAACGACAACCCAGAGCTCATACTGCTGGGCTCCCGGGCTCTGCGTATATGTTCTGCACTTATGCCTATAATCGGCTTCCAGGTCATAACATCCAACTATTTCCAGGCTGTGGGAAAGCCCTTACAGAGCACATTCCTGAGCCTTTCAAGGCAGTTCCTGATACTTATTCCGCTGCTCTATATACTGCCTCTGTTCTGGGGCGTGCTGGGAGTCTATTCAGCCCTGCCGCTTTCTGATATCCTCTCATTCTGTATTGCTGCAATTGTCATGTCATTCGAGCTGAGGAACTTACGGGAGATGCAATGAGGAGTACAGATGTAGTTTTAGTTTCCATGCCTTTCTGCGACGAATATATGCCCTGCATGACCTATGCGATGTTCAAGGCAATATTGACCAGGGCCGGCATAACCAGCTGCGTCCAGCATGAATATCTCTACTATGCGGCCTGGATAGGGAAGGAGAACTACAGACGGATATTGCAGGTGTGCACCATAGGCTATGGACACGACTATTTTGCCTGCGAGACCATATTTGCCACTGCGGCTCATGGCAAAACCCTCCGCTCTTTTGATGAATATATCGAATGGATGAAGAATACCCATCTCCCGGGGAAAGTGTTTGCAGGCTCCCAGCGGCAGGAGACTTTGGAGACCCTTGCCCTGTTCAGGAAAGCTCAGGACACAGCCAATGAGTATCTGGAAGAGGCGGCGGCCCGGATTATGGAGAAGAAGCCTAAGATTGTCTCTTTCATCTCCATGTTCCAGCAGCATAATGCCATAATTGCACTGGCAAAGCGGCTTAAGAAAGAGAAGAATGCACCTATTATCCTGGCGGGAGGCCCCAACTGTCATGGCGATGGAGGATGCGCCCTTGTAGAGCATGTGGATGCATTTGATTATGTATTTACAGGAGAAGGAGATAATACATTTGCAGATCTCTGCCGGCGCCTCCTTGAGGAGGGGAGAATTCCAGACAGCGAGCTGCCTGCAGGTGTTGTGTCCCGCACTAAGTGGAGTACAGAGCCGGCAGAACTGACTGCCGACCTGGATAAGCTCCCGGTTCCCGATTACAGCGATTATTACAGGGAACGGTCCCTCCTTTTCCCGGAATATGAAGAAAAATATGTGCTTAATGCCGAAGGTTCCCGAGGCTGCTGGTGGGCGGCCCATAAGCCCTGCCGTTTCTGTGCTCTTAATGGAAAGGCAGCCCATGTTTACAGAGAGAAGTCGGTGGTGCGGTTTGCCGATGAGCTCGAGGAGCTGGCGGTAAAGTATCCTGAAGCCCAGTGCTTCCTTACCGACAATGTGCTCAGCCTTACCCACCAGCACCTCCTGCCGGGTGAGCTTGCTAAGCGGGAAGCCTACATGAAAAACAGGTTAAAGCTGTTCTGCGAGGTCAAGTCAAACCTCTCCGAAGAGGAACTGATTAATATGACCAAGGCTGGTTTCTACTGGGTTCAGGCTGGTATAGAGAGCTTCTCCGACAATATCTTGAAGCTTATGAACAAAGGGGCTTCCGCCATCCGGCAGGTGCAGCTGATGAAGCACTGTTTTGCCCATGGAATACACATTATGTGGTATGTTCTTGTGGGAACTCCTGGCGAGACCGAGGCGATGTGCAATGAAGTCAATGAGGTTATCCCTAAGATCATGCATCTCGATGGGCCTAGTACAGTAGCCCATGTCATGTTCCTGCGGGACAGTTATTATACCAAGCACCCTGGTGGGGCAGTTCCTGAGATAAGGCCGGATATGGGCTATGATTTTGTCTATCCTGACCGGGATTTCATAAAGCGTACAGCCCTGCTGTTCTCCCCGAAGGATCCTAAGGAACTGGCCCGCTACTACGATTACCGGCAGATAGGCCCGGCCTACGAGAAACTTTATGAGCTGACCGAGACCTGGCGGACGACTCCCCAGGTACTGTTCATGAAGGACAAAGGGGATATGGTGAAAATAATCGATACCCGTCTTATTGCCAATCAGGTTATTTATCATCTGACAGGTGCAGCAGCACAGCTGTGCAGGTCCTGTCATAATGTCATGGAAGAAAATGCCCTGATCAAGGAGCTTTCCGGTCAGTTTGCCGAGACAGAGGTCCGGGAGGCTCTGGCACAGCTGGTGGAGGATAATCTGCTCTTAAAAATAGGCTCTGAATATCTGACTCTTGCTGTGGACCGGGATGCCCACCGCAAGTCGTCTCCAGTATAATCTCCATTATAACCAAAAAAACCTTGACAAAGTGTTTTTATATATATTTATAATAGTAGCATGGCTGAAAACGAAAAAGTTAAAGAACCTGAACATGTCTCATCTCCAGAGCAGCTGGATCAGACCATTACAGTAATCAACCATCATGGCTGGGTAAGCCTGGTGGCTCTTGGCGTTCTTCTTGTCGCCGCCATAATATGGGGTATATTCGGCCGGATTCCCGAGAAAGTGAATGGAGCCGGTCTTCTTATAAATTCTTCCGACCTTATGAGCGTGACCTATTCCTATGGGGGAACTATCAAGAATGTGTTCCTTGAGAGCGGAATGGAGGTGCAGAAAGGGCAGATCATAGCCCGGATAGAGCGGGAAGACCTGCTGGAGAGCATTCAGGTTGCCAACCTGAAGCTTGAGATCCTGCAGCAGACCTACGACACATCGACCCCGCTTATCACCCGCCAGGCTGATATGACCGACGAGATGCTGGCAAAAAGCGAGAAGGACTTCCAGACTCAGATAGTGAATGTCTCCAACCAGCTTGATACCGCCAAGCGCAAAGAGAAGACCATGAAGGAGCTTTTTGATGACGGCCTCATAACCGAGATGGAATATCTGGAGACCCGTAAGGAAGTTCTTTCCATGGAGATGCAGAAACAGAGCGCCGAGCAGCAGCTTCTGAACGCAGGGGTCAACAGGGTCAAGACATCGTCTGACTTAAAGCAGGAGAAAATGAATCTCCAGCATCAGATTGACGAGGCTAAGAAGCAGCTTGAGATAGCACAGCGCAATTACCAGATCGCTACCAAGATTGTATCGCCTGTGGCAGGAAAAATATATGAGGTTTCTGTTGCCCGCGGTTCCTATGTGGCCCCGGGATCAACTGTAGCTATTGTGGAGCCATACTTGACCGATGGAGAAACCCTGCGGGCTGTCATGTACTTCCCTGTAAAGGATGGAAAGCGCGTGAAACGGGGTATGAATATAGCTGTGATTCCTACCACGACAAAACAGGAGGAGTACGGCTTTATTCAAGGTATTGTAACCAGTGTGTCGGATTTCCCTGTAAGCCCTCAGTACCTGCAGACAGTTATGCAGAACCCGGTTCTGGCTCAGAGTTTTACAGCAGAGTCTTCGCCTATAGAGGTAAGGATAAGCATGGTTCCAGACCCCACCACCGAGACTGGATTCAAGTGGTCATCCTCCCGTGGACCTAATGATACTCTGACCCCGGGAATCTCCACCACAGGTTTTGTCATTGTCCGTTCCCAGCGGCCTATTGAGATGATAGTTCCTCTTATCAAGAAAAAAGTTTTGGGTATAGGGGAATAAGATATGTGTGCTCAGAAGAGGGTGCGTACTACTACTGTCCTTCAGATGGAGGAGCTGGAATGCGGTGCTGCGTCCCTGGCTATGATTCTTGCATACTACGGCGCATATATTCCTCTGGAGAGGCTGCGTGCTGAATGCGGCGTATCCAGGGACGGCTCCAAAGCCTCTAAAATAATCCTTGCCGCAAAAAAGTTCGGCCTCGACGGAAAGGGATACAGACGGCGTCTCAGCCAGCTTCCGCAGACAAAATTTCCTGCCATAATCTTCTGGGATATGAACCACTTTGTGGTGCTTGAGGGGCTGGATGAGAAAAAGGCATATATAAACGATCCAGGCATAGGACGGCGCATTATTCCCATGGCCGATTTCAAGACTTCCTATTCCGGGATAGTGCTTGAATTCACTAAAAATGAATCATTTGTCCGCCAGGGAAAGAAAAAAACTATAGGTCCTATGATCAGAAAGAGGATGTCCGGTATGAAGACTGTCCTCATGTATGTGCTTCTGGTAGGACTTTTCCTTGTAATTCCAGGCTTTGTGATCCCTAGTTTCAGCAGGTTCTTTGTGGACGAGATCATGGTCAACCAGTCTAATGGACTCCTTAAGCCGCTTCTGATAGCTATGGGTCTGACTATGGTTATCCAGGGAGCTCTTGTGGCTCTGCAGCAGTATTACCTTAAACGGTTCCATCTTAAGCTGGCCCTCTCCTCATCGGCAAAATTCCTGGATCATCTTTTCAAGATGCCGGTCGACTTCTTTGTGCAGCGTATGCCTGGAGAGATCTGTAACAGAATTCTGGCCAACGATACAGTGGCAACTCTTATCTCCACCAAGATCACAGGAGCGGTGATAAATCTTATCTGTGTAATCTTCTATGTGGTCATCATGCTCTGCTATGATGTTCCCCTGACTTTGATATGTATTGTGGTGCTGCTTCTTAACTTCCTGATTCTTCATTTTACCAAGGAGCCGCTTCAGAACGGCACTTTCAAGGCTCAGATGGAGATGGGAAAGCTGTATGGCTACACCATGAACGGTATAAGCCTTATCGAGACCCTCAAGGCATCGGGCCTGGAGAATGACTTTTTCCAGAGCTGGGCAGGACAGCAGGCAAAGGTTGTTCTGCATAACCAGAAGATGGCCCGCATCTCTTTTATTGTATCCCAGGTTCCTAAGACACTGACCAGCGTACTGTCGCTTCTGGTGCTGTCTGTGGGGGCGCTCCGGGTAATCCACGAGAGCATGACCATAGGTATGCTGGTGGCATTCCAGGCGCTGCAGACAAGCTTTATCACACCGGTGAATGCCCTTATGGAGATGGTCAAGGAGGTTCAGGCAGGAAAAGCTGATATGCAGCGGCTTGATGATGTAATGGACTATCCTGTTGTGCACCGTTATAAGGAAGATGATACAAAAACCACACGGAAGCTTGAGGGATATGTCTCTCTTAAGAATGTGACATTCGGTTACGACCGTCTGGCACCGCCTTTTATCGAAGGGCTTGATCTTGAGCTTAAGCCTGGTGCCCGAATCGCATTGGTAGGTGGCTCGGGTTCCGGAAAATCCACTGTGGGCAAGCTGGTAAGCTCCCTGTTCTCCCCCTGGAGCGGCGAAGTGCTCTTTGACGGCAAGCCTCTTTCCGAGATTCCAAGGGCTCAGTTTGTCAGCTCCGTTGCTGTAGTTGACCAGGATATATTCCTGTTCGAGGGGACAGTGCGCGACAACCTGACTATGTGGGGCGGTTCCAATACCGATGAATATGCATATATCCAGGCTGCAAAGGATGCCTGTATCCACGATGAGATTGCCACCAGACAGGGTGGATATTTCAGTATAGTGGAAGAGGGTGGAAAGAACTACTCCGGAGGCCAGCGGCAGCGGCTTGAGATAGCCCGCGCACTGGTGGGAAACCCGCGCATCCTGGTTCTGGACGAGGCAACCAGCGCCCTCGACCCAGTCACAGAGCAGATTGTGGATAGGAATATACGGCGCAGGGGCTGCACCTGTATCATCATTGCACACAGGCTCAGCACCATACGGGACAGCGATGAGATTCTGGTGCTGGACAACGGAAAAGTTGCCCAGCGTGGTACACACGACCAGCTGGTAGCAGTTGATGGTCTCTATAGGGACCTTATAAAGACAATGTAGGCAGGGCAGCGATGGAGAATAGAATTAATTTACATAACAGCACCCTGTTCGAGCTTTCCGACGGAAATCTGCTCTACCGCGTAGTGCAGGGGACAGTATACCTTTTTGCAGTTGAGCACCTTAAGTCTGGCATGGACAGTTCCCGCACCGAGGTGGCCACCTACGGAGAAGGGGATATAATCCTTTCGCTTCCTCAAATCAAGGCTCTCCGGTTTGTCCTTGCAGGCACTCATAATTCCCAGATCGAGCCGGTAGGGATGGAAGTGTTTGATGTCCCGGATGGGGATGAGCTTCTTACCAGGACCCTTGCAAATGTCTCAGCTCTGCTGCGGCGTGGTTTAAGCCAGAAGGTTTCTTTCCCGGAAGTTCTGGAGGCAGAGGATAGGGAAGCTGCGATAAAGGAGTTTGCCGAGTCCCTTTCTTTTGATATGTTGGCAATCCGTGCCGCAGACACATATGATGAGGAGCTTTTCTTTACCCAGAGGCGGATCGATGCCGAGGCTGCCTATGATTTTTCCCTCAGGGAGATAGAATCGGTACTGGAAGAAGGGAAAACATTCAGCGATATCGCAGAAGATACTGCGGCAGTTGTGCAGGTGGCTCAGCTGGTGGCACAGTATGATGAAATAGTGCTGCAGCCTCTTCAGGGAAAAAGCTATACAGATAGGGATGCTCTTTCCGAGCTTGTGAAAGACAATAATCTCAGGATGAGGAATCTTGACCTTAAGGAAGGCTGGTGGAAAACAGACAGCGGTCCTATCTTCGGATATTACCGGGATAAGAATCTTGAGCCATGTGCACTGCTGCCGGAGAAAAATGGGGGATACCTTTGTGTTATTCCTCAGCTTGATAAACGGTTCAAGGTAACTGCAAAGAATGTAGATCTTATCAGCAGGTCTGCATATATGTTCTACAGACCTCTTACAACAAGCAAAATATCATTTAAAGATTTATTCAAATTCTCCTTCTCTGCCCGGAAGATGTCAGGGGACATAAAACTGTTCGTTGTGCTCGGTATCATGAGCTCCATAGTCGGCCTGCTTGTTCCGGCCCTTACCCGTATGTTTGTCGATTCGGCAATTCCGCAGTCTGCAACCAACCTGGTGATAAATCTCTCATTCCTGGTGCTCCTGTGCATCCTCTCTGCCGGTATATTCGACATAATAAAAGTGCTTGCCCTTACCAAGGTGGGCACCCGTCAGGACTTCCTTCTCCAGTCCTCTATCATGGACCGGCTTCTCAAGCTTCCGGTTGGTTTCTTCAAGCATTATGCGGCAGGAGACCTGGCTCAGAAAGTCCTTACTGTCACCATGATAAGCGCCCTGGTGTTCGGCTCCCTCTTCTTGAGCATAATGACTTTTGCCTTTTCCTTGGTCTATCTTGTCCAGCTTTTCCACTACAGCCGCTATCTGATCAAATGGGCAGTTTTCTTTGCCCTTGTTCCTGTGGTTGTCACACTGGTCCTTGCATTTATCAAACTTAAATGGAACAATAAGATCATTCCACTTACAAGTAAGATATCAGGTACGCTGTTCGAGATTATCTCAGGTATCAACAAGCTTATACTCACAGCCTCTGAAAAAAGAGCTTTCGCTCTCTGGGCGCGTATTTTCTCAAAGCAGCAGTCCCATGTAAGCAGAGCCTCCAACTCGGATATTGTATTCGCCACAATGAACGAAGTCTATCCGCTTTTTGTGACCCTCTGTATGTATGGAATTTTTATGAATGCTCTTAAGTCCGGCAAGATGGATCCTCTCTCAACAGGTAGTTTCCTGGCATTCATGGCTGCCTTCATCGCATTCCAGGCTGCCCTTTCCGCAACCTCCATGACCTTGATGCAGTCAATCATGATCTTCCCTATGTACCAGGAGATAAAAGTTATTCTGGACGCTGTGCCGGAGGTTCAGGAGGCAAAACCTGCGATAACTAAATGCTCCGGCGCCATAGAGCTCAGCCATATAAGCTTCCGCTATGATCCCAATATGCCTCTGCTGCTTGATGATGTATCCATGAAGATTGCGCCGGGAGAATTCATTGCCATAGTAGGTGAGTCAGGCTGCGGCAAATCGACCCTTATGCGTATTCTTCTGGGATTTGAGAAGCCTGAGTCAGGCTCTGTATTCTATGATAATCAGGATCTGGCCTCCTTTGATGCAGGCAGTATCCGGCGCAAGATGGGTGTAGTACTGCAGAACAGCGGTGTCATGCAGGGTTCTATCTATTCCAACATTGTAGGTGGTTCTCAGCTTCCTATGGAGGCGGCATGGAAGGCAGCTGAGGCTGTAGGGCTGGCAGATGTCATAAGAGACCTTCCTATGGGAATGCAGACAATGGTTACCGCAGGAGGCACCACCTTCTCGGGCGGTCAGAGGCAGCGTCTTGTCATAGCCCGGGCCATAGTCCATAACCCGAGCATCCTTATTCTGGACGAGGCTACCAGCGCCCTCGACAACCTGACTCAGGCACATGTCAAGGAGAGCCTTGAGGCTCTTAAGGTGACCCGTATTGTAGTGGCTCACCGCCTGAGCACTATTATAAATGCAGACCGTATCTATGTGCTTAACCATGGGCATATAGAGGAGAGTGGAACATATGATGAGCTTATGGAGAAAGGTGGATTCTTCGCAGAGCTGGCAAGACGTCAGCAGGCATAGGAGAAATAGGAGTTTGACCATGAAGAAAAGATTGCTTATCGCACTGATTCTTATTCTGGCGTTGCTGGCATCCTGTGCCCAGAGCGACAATAATGAATATAAGAGGAGCAAAGCCACAGCCCACCTTTTGAAGAAGGAGCACCGTATAAAGATTGCGGCGGCAGGTCCGTGGGAAAGCAATGCCAATCTGCTTATGGATGGTCTTAAACTGGCGCTGGACGAGGTGAATTCCTCAGGTGGCGTCCTTGGAGCACAGGTGGAGCTTGTCCCTGTTGATGACCATAATATGCTTTATACCGGCGGTCTTGCGGCATATCAGATCGCATCAGATCCACAGATATGCGCTGTCATAGGTCATTCCTACTCAGCACTTTCTATCTCTAACTCCATTATCTACCATTTCTATGGACTTCTTATGTTCAGCCCTTATTCTACAAATCCAGTCCTGACCAAGCAGGGGCTGCCCTATGTATTCCGGAATATTCCCGATGATGATGCCACTGCCAGAAAAGCCGCACAGTTCTGCGAGAAAATGGGATGGCGCAAGGTAGTGATCTACTATCTGAACAACGCTTATGGAACAGGGCTTGCCAATGCTTTCGAGATTCAGTCTGGGAATGTTCTGGACAGGGTAAGCTATGAGAATTCATATAGCAATGCAGAGCATGCCGCAGTTGCACAGAGTTGGCTGAATAACTACGAATTTGATGCTGTGTTCATGGCAGGCCTGTGGCCTAATACTTCAGAGATAGTCTCTGTGTTCAGGGAAAACGGAATCAATGTGCCTATAATTGACGGCGGTGAATTTGACGACCCTGAATTCTTCAAGTTCCCAGGCACTAGAAATGAAAATAATCTGTATACAGTAACGCCAAATAATGAATATTCTGAGAAACCAGCCTTTGTTGCTTTCAAGTCTGCTTTCCGTGCTAAATATGGAAAGGAGCCTGATATTGCGGCACGGCAGGGATACGACGCCCTCAAGGTGCTGACCAAGGCCATGGACAATGCGAAATCGGTGCGGGCCGCTGATGTTGCAAAGGCAATGCGCGCCGAAAGATGGAATGAGGGGGCAGGACCATACCGTTTTGATGGCAATGG
>JAGCGL010000020.1 GCA_017649605.1 Spirochaetia bacterium | reverse complement strand
TTTAAAGTAGTATGAGTAATGCCCACGTTTTGGCTTGTTCCCGGCTTCCTCTTCCTTCTTGCGTTCTTCTTCTCTTTCAATGAATCCCCGGGCCTTAAGATCGTCAACCAGGTCTTTCATGTCATGGAAGTTCTCCCTGCTGACATTGACCCTCATATTTACACCGATACCGTGCTGCAGTGCCAATTCTGTATTTTTAAGTATTTTCTCGTAGCTGCCGACGCCATCCTTATGGAGGCGGCGCTTGTCATTTATCGGTCCCACACCGTCCACTGTGATCTGAAGGTTATTGAACTTGAACTCATCCATCAGGTCCAGGAACGATTCCAGGTCGTATCCGTTGGTGATGGCGCTGATTTCCATGTCCAGCTCTTTGCAGTGCTGGCAGATGGTCCGCACTGTCTCAATATTGCTTGCCAGAAGGGGTTCCCCGCCGTACATGGTGCAGTTGCCTATTTTGTAGCCCCTCTCTCTGTAGTCCTTGAAAGCCTGGAAGATAGTATCGATCATCTCGGGAGCCATACTCTGGCTCAGCCACTCCTGTCCTTTGCACAGGCGGTGCCGCTCAAAGCAGTATGGACAGCGGAAATTGCAGTCGTATGTAGGCATGATGACCAGTCCGACGCCGCTTCTGGAGAAGATAGTCCGGTATACACGGCCCAAAAGTTTAAGGTCGGCCAGTTCGCCTTCCACGTCCTTGCAGGTAAGGTGACCACGCAGCAGGAGCCGTTCACGGAGTGCCAGGGGCAGCTCGGTAAACTTTCCAGCCTTGAGCTTGTCTGCCTCTTCCTTTGCAATGATGTCCATAGCGCCGTAAAGGCCGTTGATCAAAAGAGTCCTGTCTTTTATTTCTTCTTCTTTCCCGTCTATCAGAGGCAGGATAATTTCGTATGTACTTAATCTCATTTATGATTCCTATTCAGCAGCCTTTGAAGTTTTCCCAGCCTACAGTACCGCAGACATGATGAGCACAGGAACTTTCAGTTGGACAATTGGACCAGCATACTCCGCCGGCAACCTTGTCCAGATCTTTTTCATCCATCTCACAGTTTTCCATCTCTGCCATATATGCTTCAGCCTCATCTTTGGTTATCTCAAAGCCCTCGGCTTTAGCCAGGGAAATCAATTCTTCAACACTCTTGCACTTTGATGCTTTCTCAAGCATCGCTTTTGTAATTTTTGTCTTGTCGATAGGCATAATCAGCAGTCCTTAAGTGTTCCACACTTGAATGCGCAGCCGTCAACCATGTAGCAGGTCTTGACACCGCCGGCAACTCTTTCCAGAGTAGCATCGTCCAGTTCATAATCCTGAAGCTCTGTCATATATGCCTCGGCCTGTTCCTTGGTGATGACAACTCCCATTTTCTTTGCCAGAGCAATAAGCTCATCTGCAGTCTTGCACTTCATTGCCATTGCAATCTGCTCTTTTGTCAGACTGCTTGTATCAAATTCTGCCATATGATACCTCCAACATAAAAATTAATTTAATTATATATAACTGTCAATAAAAAGTTAACTGTTGAATTTTTTCATATCTATCAGGTTCTCATGTCTTGCCACAATTGCAGTTCCCACAGCATCTCCTGTCACATTCACAGTGCAGAGCATCATACCTGCCAGAGGGTACAGCCCCATGACCAGGCTTATGGATTCTGCCGGAACATTTATCTGCTGAACCAGCAGGGAAAGACAGATGAGGGCTGCTCCCGGAACACCTGGAGCTCCTATGGAGAGGACAAAGATTGAGAAGAAAAGGGAGAGCACTATGCTTCCTGTTATCGGAACCCCGAAGATCTTGGCCATGAAGAGGGTTGATATCATCAGTGTCACACAGGATCCGTCCATGTTGATTGTTGCCCCCAGGGGCAGAGAGAAGGAATAGACCCGCCTTGATATACCCATCTCCTCGGCCTGCTTAAGGGAAGT
>JAGCGL010000019.1 GCA_017649605.1 Spirochaetia bacterium | reverse complement strand
GACAAAGGGCAAGAGAAGCATTAAAAATACGATACCTATACCTCTCATATAAGTACCTACAACAGAAAATGCATTTTTGCTTCAATTTTTTAAAAAATTTTTTCTATTGAAAATCAGCCTTTTTAAGATTAATATATTATTAATGAATTTATACGTTATCCAGGTTAAAACTGGAAAAGAAGATACATACATAAAACTCTGGGAGAGCAGGAAAGGTCATCAGCCCCTTAGAATCTTCTGGCTACGCAAAGAGCTTATGATCAGGAAGAACGGGCATACCCACAAAGGGCTCAAGTCTATCTTCCCAGGCTACCTTTTCCTGGAGGCCGAGCAGATCGATCCCGACACCTTCCAGGAGTTCAGGCGCATCCATTTCTTCAGCCGTTTCCTTAAGGCTGATGAGAATATCTATCCCCTTCCGCCGGAAGAGGCAAGAAAGATATACGAGCTGGCCAAATATGGACGTGTTATTGGCCAGTCCAAGGTAATCTACAACGAGCAGGACAGAATTGTTGTCATAGATGGTCCTATGAAAGGGCTTGAGGGGCAGATTGTCAAAGTGGACAGACGCAAGAAGCGGGCAAAAGTACGGCTTTCGCTCTATAACAACGCTTATCTTATAGATTTCGGCTTCGAGCTTCTGGAAGGAACCGAAGAGGTGAAGAACAATGTGGGATGATCTTAAAGACAGGGACCTGAACCTCAGGAATTCTCTCTATCTATCCCTTTACAGGGCCTCTATCTACTGCGGCGAGATAAAGAATGTCCATATCCCGGATGACCTTCCGGAAGGGTGCACCATCATATCCTACCAGGATCTTCCCCAGAAAGAGTTTGATATCTTGGGCAGCAGGCTTCCACTGCTCTGCGACAGGTATGTGAACTATCAGGGAGAGCCTATCTTTATAATCGCAGCCAAGAGCCAGGCCGATGCAGAGTCTGTCTCCAGGCAGATACAGGTTGAATACCAGCCCAGCACCCCTCTTTTCTTCGACAGCGATTTAAAGGAAAACCAGATGGTCAAGGAACGGAACGAGACCTGGACCTATGATGACAAGATAATCGACCCAGAGCAGGTCATTACAGTGGAGACACTCACTTCGGGCGATATCTATAAGCCGGTATACAACGACCCTATCGGAGTTGCTATATATACAGACTCCGATTCTGTCTCTGTATGTACCTCCACACAGTGGCCGCATCATGTCCGCTCCACAGTAAGCAGCATATTGAAAAAGCCGGAAGAATCGGTAAAGGTGAATGTACCGCAGATTGCATCTCCTATGGAGGGACGCCTCTGGTTCCCATCCTACCTGGCAGCTCTGGCCGCCTCGGTCATAGCATTGCGGCCCGGAGAATCGGTGCGCCTTATCCTGAGCAAGGAAGAGGTTCAGCAGTATATTGGGGCTCAGTACCCGTTCAAGATAAAACATACATCGCAGGTTGACAAGAATACAGGTGCTATCCTTCAGTGCACTGTGGACCTGGCCATAAATGCGGGTGCCTACCCTCTGTTCGCCGACGAAGTAATGGAGAACGCCCTTGTAAGCACAATGGGCCCCTATAAGGTGAACAGGGTGCTGATCAGGGAACAGCTGATCAAGACCAGCTACCCTCCTATGTTCTTCATAACAGGAAACAAATTCACCCAGATACTGGCCGGCATAGAGACCCATGTCAACAAGATAATCTCTGTGACTGAGCAGTTCCCTGATGAATGGCGTCTGGAAAATATAGTAAAATCCTCGGCCAAAGCTGGAAACATCGTAATAGAGAAGGCATCCAAAAGCTCAGATTTCCAGCGTAAGTTCTCGGCCTATGAGCTTGCCAAGCAGAACCGGCTTAACGGTATTGGCTCCGACCGCTACTACCGGGGCATAGGGCTTGCCTTTGCCACCTATAAGGCCACCAGCGGTTTCAGCAAGAAGATATGCACCCCGTTCACCGGAAAACTGACCCTGGATGACAACTGGCAGGTCAACTACTCCACCGCCACAGTGCCTCAGAACTTCTTTGAGTATACCCTGTGGAGAAAAGTAGTCCATAAAATAACTGAGCTTGATGAATCAAGCATACATATGATGCCGCATGACACAGCGACAAACGAGGATTCAATCCCCGACATACTCGGCGAGATGACCAAAGGACCTATCCAGCTGATACAGAAATGCAGCAAGAAGCTCCAGGAGCTGAGAGTAAGCACCCCGCTTCCTATAACTGTGGAGGAGAGCTACGATCCTACCGACGACATCAACGCTGCGGTCTGGGGTGCTGCCATAGTAGAGGTCTCGGTGGATATAATCACCTACAAGCCGTCTATAAAGGGAATCTGGACCTGCTTTGATGTCGGAGACACCATAGATGAGGATATTTCCAAGCGGTTCCTGATGCAGCGCATAATAAACAGCCTATACTGGTGCACCAGCCCTGGAGAGGACGAGACCTCCTCCTGGAAGTTCGCAAACCTCCCTATCAGCATAAGTCTTATCAACAGCAAGGGAGCCGATACTGTCAATTACTGCGGCGACATCCCGTTTGGAATAATCCCTTCGGCCTACTGCAATGCTGTAAGCCAGGCGGTAGGG
>JAGCGL010000018.1 GCA_017649605.1 Spirochaetia bacterium | reverse complement strand
GTTTCTGGTAAGTCCGGCTGAAGTCTCGATGATATATGGGATGAACTTCCTGTTTGTACCCTCTTCCAGGTAGGACTGATCCTTGCCAGAATACTGGGTATGGCGTGTGAGGTCGTAGTCGGTTCTGTTGTGTACACCCTCCAGTTCCTGGAAGCCCATAGGGAATTCATACTCGATGTCGTAGGCACACTTTGCGTAATGAGCCAGCTCATCTGGACCGTGCTGGTGCCAGCGCAGCTTGTTCTCGCGGATACCCATCTTCTTGTAGTAGTTCCACCGCTCGCCTCTCCAGTACTCGAACCATTTCATGTCATCCTCTGGCTGTACAAAGTACTGCATCTCCATCTGCTCGAACTCGCAGGTTCTGAAGATGAAGTTCTTGGTCACGATCTCGTTACGGAATGCTTTTCCAACCTGGGCAATACCGAAAGGAACCTTCATTCTGCAGTTCTGGACCACGTTCTTGAAGTTTACATAGATACCCTGGGCTGTCTCCGGGCGAAGATATACGATATTGTTGTTATCGTCCTCAACAGGGCCGATATGGGTCTTGAACATAAGGTTGAACCGTCTGGTTGCAGTAAGCTCGCCACCGCACTCAGGGCAGATCTTGTTCTTTGCATTCTCCTCTGGAATCTTGTCCTCGCGGAAACGCATCTTGCACTTCTTGCAGTCCACCAGAGGGTCTGTGAAGTTCTCTACATGGCCCGATGCCTCCCAGACACGTGGGTGCATCATGATGGCAGCATCAATACCTACGATATTGTCATGGAGCCGGGTCATCTCTTTCCACCAGAACTCCTGGATATTCTTCTTAAGTGCGATTCCCAGAGGGCCGTAGTCCCATGCAGAGGAAAGACCTCCGTAGATCTCGCTTGACTGGAATACAAAACCCCTTCTCTTGCACAGGGAGACCAATGTATCCATTGTTACTTCGCTCATTTTGTTACCTCGTCTTTTAATATATTTATTACTTTTTGAATTCTTTTCTCAGTCTCTTCAGCACCAAGCAGCTTGATGGAGCCTACAATAGGAGGAGATATCTTTGTGCCTGTGACTGCCACACGGAGAATCATAAGGAAATCTCCGAGCTTTACACCAAGCTCATCGCATTTTGCCCTCAGAACAGGCTCGATAGCCTCCTCAGAAAGCTCTATGAACTGTGGGATCATACCGGCATGCACATTCAGAAGCTCCAGTGTCCGCTCTTTATCCAGCTTCTTTGGTATAAGCTCTTCTGTGTTGTAATTCTCAGGTGCCTTGAACAGGAAGCCGATCACCTCTGGGATATCGGAAAGATATTTAAGCCGCTCTTTGGCCAGAGGGATAGCCTTTGTAAGAATCTCCTCCTCTTCCGGTGTCATAGGAGTATGCACAATGCCTGCCTTCTCAAGATATGGCATGAGGAGCTCTGTAAGCTCGGCATCTGTCTTTTTGCGGATATACTGGCCGTTGAACCAGTCAAGTTTTTTGTAATCGAAGACTCCTGGAGCCTTGTTCAGCTTCTCAAGGCAGAAAAGCTCCTCAAGCTCCTCTCTGGTGAAGAACTCCCTTGAGTCGTCGTAGCTCCAGCCGATGAGAGACACATAGTTCAGGATTGCCTCCGGGAGATACCCTTTTGCTCTGAAATCGCGCAATGATGTTGAGCCGTGGCGCTTGGAGAGCTTCTGACCGTCGCTTCCCATTACCATAGGAAGGTGGCAGTAGACTGGCGGCTCCCAGCCGAAAGCTTTGTAGAGCTGCACGTGGAGAGGAATGGATGGCACCCACTCCTGGGCCCGCAATATATGGGTTATCTTCATAAAGTGGTCGTCGATCACATTGGCCAGATGATATGTCGGGAAACCGTCGGATTTAAGGAGTATAGGATCTGGGCTTATGTCTGAGTTGCGCTTTTTCATCGGGCCCAGGAGGAAGTCCTCGAACTCGGTGTACCCCTCCATAGGAATCTTAAGGCGGATTACAGGCTTGATACCTGCATCTTTATAGGCCTGCTCCTGTTCTGGGGTCAGGTTGCGGCAGTGTCTGTCGTAGCCGAAGTCCTTCTTCTCCTTGGTCTGCTTCTCCCGAAGCTCCTCAAGCCGCTCGGGGGTGCAGTAGCAGTAGTAGGCATGGCCGCTTTCCACCAGTTTCTTGGCATATTCTCGGTAAAGCTCGGTCCGCTCAGACTGAACATAAGGGCCATAAGGGCCACCTACAACAGGGCCTTCGTCCCATTTTACACCCAGCCATTCCAGTGTGGAATAAAGGTCGTCCAGGGATTCATCGGAATAGCGCTCCCGGTCGGTGTCCTCGATACGGAGGATGAATTTGCCGCCGTTAGCCCGGGCAAAAAAGTAGTTGAACAGCGCGGTCCGTACCCCGCCGATATGCTGAAGCCCAGTCGGAGACGGGGCATATCTGACTCTAACTTCTGGTTTTTCCATGCGAAATATTATATTTATTTAAAATATAAGCGTCAAGGTTATACTATAGGGTCTGGGCAGAAATCCTTCCGTTTGCACTCCTTGCAGAAGGAACCCATCCATACATCATCAAACTGCTGTATCGCTTTTTCCACCAGCTCCGGGTCTGTGGTAAGTATGCCGGCCTCGAAGTTACGGGTGTTCTCCCCTTTCATCCCGAGCCCGGCTCCGGTAAGATTTGCAGAGCCTATGTAGGCGGTGTTCAGATCGAAAATGACAATCTTGAAGTGTACCCTTGGGCACAGGACCCGCTCCATCCCGTCGATAAGGTCGGGATATTTATCAAAGTCCTCCCTGAAGGCAGGACCCGGCTCCTTGGCGTGTATAAGGCGTACCTCCACCCCACGGTGCACCAGGTCGGAGAGAACCCCCAGGAGGGGCTTGGTGTTCTGCCCCTCCATCACATAGAGATCCTTGATATCAGAGGTTCCTATCCAAAGGAGCCGGCTGACATCCTGCATCCGCTCCACCACCTGCTGGTAGTGGTCTGCATTGGAGATAAAGGTAGTCATACCATTATTTTACCACATATCTGCAGAAAGTCTAGAAAAATCCGATACGCCTCTCTTCCTTAGCCAGCTTCTCCCCTTTGCACAGGGCATGGAGCTCGTCCATCTTGGGCCGCTTTCCTGTGATCACCTCGTCCATAGTAACCTTGCGGACAATGTTGTCGATCTGCCCACCTGAAAGATCATACTTGTTGGCAAAGAGGTTCAGATCTGCCTCCTCAAGCCACTCAAGCTTAGACTTCCAGATCTTCTTCTTAGTCTCCACCGATGGCTTCTCGAACCTGATCTTGAAGAGGAAACGGCGCTCGAAGGCACTGTCCAGGTTTCCCACAAGGTTGGTGGTGGCTATCATTATTCCATCCAGCTTTTCCATCTCCTCCAAGATAATGTTCTGCATGGTGTTCTCGGTCTGGGCAGAGGGGGTCATGATATTTTCCTGACGCCTCGAGAGGATTCCGTCAGCCTCGTTGAAGAAAAGGATAGGAGTCTTTCCATCTTTCTCGCTCAGACACGCCTTGCAGAACTGACGGTAGCCCGTGAAGATCTTCTTTATAATCTTCTCGCTCTCGCCGAACCAGCAGGATTTGGAGGTGCTTATATCAACTGCGAACACACGGCGTCCTGTAGCTTTTGCCAGCTGGTAGACACTCTCGGTCTTTCCAGTTCCCGGATCACCATACATAAGGACTGCAATTCCTTTAGGAAGCCCTTTAGCCACAAGCCGTTTCTGGATATCCTTAAGAGTCTCCTCCTTAAGGGATTCTGTAAGGCGCTTCATATCCGACTCGTTCACTTTGTCGTAGAACATCTTCTTGGTCACAATCGAATCCGGATTAATGATATTGGTTCCCTTCTCCATCCTGTTGAACAGTCGGACATCGTCTCCAAGAAGGATCTCCTTGGCATAAGATGTGAGCTCAACAGTGGCGTCAAGGGCATTCTCCTTGTTGGAAAGCTCAATGAGATTCTTTGTGAAAAGAGCGTTATCCTCCCTCATGAACCCCTTCATGGCATCGAACATGTTGTCGCCATATATCAGGCGCACCGACCGGTTGAGCATACACTCGCAGTCACTTAAGAAATCGTCACAGCAGTTATAGAAGAATACCCTGAGCATAATATTTCCAGGAACCAGCTTCATCACAGCCTTGACAAACGGATCATCCGCACAGTTCTCCTCCAGGGCCATAGAATCGCTTATAATCTGGAATGACTCCATATCCCTGCTGGTGACCATACGGCCGATTTTCCGGATCAGATCGATAGCAGTGTGCTTCTTATTCTCAGGAACTTCTATGGATATCTTCTCGTTGCGGAGAATGAAGTTAAGAAGGGGATCGGAAAGCTTGAATTCGTTCTTAAGGGCAACCTTGCAGCTGTCAGTTCCCCGTACATTGCTGATATACCCTTTCTTCAGAAGTTCCTCAACATCATCCTTGCAGGAAATAAGCGCCATGACTGAGCAGTCGAAGAAACGGGCCAGATCGTTGAAGTCGCAGGTCTCACCCTGACTGTCAAAATAATGAGAAATCATGGAACAGAGGAGGCAGGTGGCCATGGAAGTAGTTCCAAAATACTTGTCAAGGTTCTTCACCGCCTGATCGAAGGCCTTGTCTGTCTTGAATTTGAACCCGGAATCCTCCAGGGTTGAAGCAACTGTTGAGACTGCAGATAATACATTGAATCTGATCTTTTTTGTCATTTATACTCCTTATTCAGATGAAATATACAAAAGCTCAATCTCATTTAGTGATAGCGGAAAAATAACTGTTGTGATATGATGAAAATATGAAGAAAAAAGAAGTGGTCAGAAAACTTAATAAAAAGATGCTGGAACGGATTATCATAATCCACAATGCCATAAAATCGGGGGCATATCCCGATGTCCAGAAGCTTCAGGATTTTTACTGCAAGCAGACAGGCTACGAAAATGTGGGAAAAGCAACCATAAACCGGGATATTGATACCCTTAGAACCTATTTTCAGGCCCCTCTGGAGTTTGACCGGAGGATGGACGGCTACTTCTATTCCGATAAGAACTGGAAGCTTGCCCTGAACAATATTTCAACCGAGGATGTGTTCTACCTTTCGGCTGCCAAGACCCTGCTTTCAAGCTTTGAGGGAACCCCCATGTACGAGGCGATAGCCCAGGTAATAGACTTTATCACCGACACCCAGATGGCTGGAAAGAGCAGCCTGCTAAAAAGGATTGCGGTTCCCCCTGCTCCACAGGTGTACACCGACAAGACAATTTGGGAGAACATTCTTTTTGCCCTTCAGAACAACGCTATCATTGAATTTGACTATAACGTACGCTGGAACCCCGAGACCACCCACCGACGGGTGCGCCCATACCAGCTGCTGATGGACGAAGGAACCTACTATATCTTCGGATATGCTGAGGAAAGGAAGGCTGAGCGGATTTTCGCACTGAACAGGATTAAGAAGCTTACTGTAACAAAGGACTATTTCCAGCTTCCGGCCGACTACGAGTTCCACAACCGATGTGGAGGAGGCAGATTCGGTCTTTTCATGAGCAAAGGGGCAGATCATTTTGTCATTGATTTCTACGGCGATGCCCGCCAGTATGTGAAGGACCGGGTCTGGGCCGACGACCAGGTTATAAAGGATTTCCCCAAGGAGGATAAGGTACGGATAAGCTTTTCCTCCACCCAGGTGCTGAAGGTCAGCGAATGGATTCTGGCCCAGGGGATGAACGCCATTCCCCGGAAGCCCCAGTGGTTTGTGGACAAATGGAAGCTTCAGGTCAAGGGAATGGCCAAGAACGCAAAGCTTTAATCAGAAGTCCAGGCAGCCTGGCTCCACCTTGCCGTTCAGCATCTTGCCGCCCACAATATTCATTCTTGGGTACTGAGCACGCATGGTATCCAGGGCTTTTGTGATCTCGCTGCCACCTGATGTGGCGAAAAGGATCACCCTCTTTCCTGAGAAATCATTCATTTCTATAAAAGTGTTAACTGCATGGGGAGCCACATACCACCAGATAGGGAATCCGATGCAGACAGTGTCATACTGCGAAAGATCAACTTTCCCATCCACAATCTCGGGCCGTGACCGGGAATCGTTCATCTCAACAGAACTGCGGCTGTTTGGGTTCTGCCAGTTTAAGTCATCCTGGGTGTATTTCTCCTTCGGCTTGATAGAAAAGATATCGGCATCCATCTGCTGTGCCAGCATTCTGGCTACATAAGCGGTAGTTCCGCCGGCCGAAAAATAGGCTATCAATGTTTTACTCATCTCTCCTCCTATACTACTTTTAAAGTATAACACGGATTTGGTATAATAGGATATAATAAAGTGAAGCTTTTTTAAAAGGAGCAGGCTATGTTCAGAAGAATGGCACGGATAAAGCAGCAGATTCCAGACGAGGAATGCATCAGAATACTTAAAGAACAGAAACGGGGTGTTCTCTCTGTCCTGGGAGATGACGGGTATCCCTACGGAGTTCCTCTGAACCACTGGTATAACGAAGAGGACGGCTGCCTCTATTTCCACGGAGGGATGCAGGGCCATAAGATAGATGCGCTTAAGAAGTGCGATAAAGTCTCTTTCTACGTCCTTGATGATGGCTATAGAAAGGAGGGAGACTGGGCTCTGACTTTTAAAAGTGTTATTGTTTTCGGCAAGGTCCGGTTTGTCGAGGATCATGCTGAGGCGCTGGATATATGCAGGAAGCTGAGCCTTAAGTTCCTGCAGGACACTGCAGAGATAGAGGCTATGATACAGCGTTCCGGATCAAGGGTACTCTGCTTTGCGCTGGTGCCGGAACACATGACAGGCAAGCAGGTGCACGAGGCTTAGATCTTTTTCACTTCAACAGTTCAAACACTGCAGTCACATTGTCCTTTCCAAGGATTTTTCTCAGCTCCGCAGGGGCAACATCATCCACCTTGCCAAGACGGGTGAAGCTCCAGCTGTTTGTGGCGTAATAGATAGTGATCTTGTTTCCCTGATACAGGATTATATCCCCAGGCTTTGTGGTGATACCGGTGTCATTCCGAGGCAGAGATACAGGCAGATTCCCAACCTTCTCAAAGCTGCCGTAGTCGTCCATCTGCACAGTAAGAGGTCCTTTTGCTAAAAGCTCTGCAAAAGCCTTGGCCGAAGAGTTATCAACCAGAGTTGCAGTGATATTATGGTTTCCACTGGTGCTGGTGATATTGATTGAAATCTTCATATTATCCTTTGAATCTGCATACAAAGATGCTGCACATAACATCAGAATCAAGGTTATAACTTTTCTCATTTTATCTCAACCAACTGGTATTTCCTGCTGCCGAATCCAATCTTCTCTGCATGCTCCAGAGTGTGGATGCCATTCCTGCTCTCGATACGCTCTATAAGGCTTCTGCTGTCCTTTGCCTCATAGACTAAATCTACACAGGCCTGGTCCAGAGCCACCGGATCGAGGGAGGCAAGAATGCCTATATCGTGCATATCTGGCTCTGCCGGGTTCCCATTACAGTCGCAGTCCACAGAGAGCCGGTTCATCACATTCACACAGACAATTCCACCTTTCATATAGTCGCATACCGACTTAGCCGCCTCTGCCATGCTCTCCAGAAATTCATCCTGCGGACAGCTTGTCCAGCTGGTAGTGCTGCGTCCTGCGCTGTGTATATTGAGCTTGCCTGATTTCTTGCAGCTTGAGCCCGATGCAAAACCGATGGAGAGGTTCTTGACTGCACCGCCGAAACCGCCCATGGCATGCCCCTTGAAATGGGAAAGAATCAGATAGGTATCATAATTCTTAAAGTGGGTTCCCACATAGTTTTTCTTAAGGCGCACTCCCCCTTTCACAGGAATAGTCATATAGCCTTCTGCATCCTGCAGATCAAAACCGTTGGCCACATCCAGAAAGCCATGATCCTTGGCTATTTTCATATGGTCTATGTTGTTGCTCCGGTTGCCGCCATAAGCCGTGTTGCACTCCACAATAGTAGCATTGAGCTCATCCTTCACCAGATTCTTGATGAGGGCTGGCCGCAGATAGTTGGATTTCTCGCTCTCGCCGGTGCTCACCTTCACACCGATCTTTCCCTTTGCCTTGTAGCCTGTAGCTTTATAAACCTTAACTAGGGCCTCTGGAGTTATATCTTTGATAAAGAAGACAATAGGGGCAGGTTCTGCAGAAATGCCTGATGCACAGCAAAGGATGACTAAAAACGTAAAGAACAGTTTCTTCATAAAAACTCCTTACCCCTATTATCTCATATTATTTCATATTTGCCAAAAAGAAATTTTCAAGCTTTTCCCAAGGGATGAAGCTGCCCTTTCCGCCATCGTATAAATCGCAATGAGTAGCTCCTGGGATAATCATAAGCTCCTTATTATCTGTGAACTTGTTGCCCTTGATCATATTGCTGTAAGCGGTCTCTCCCATATAGCGGCTGTGGGCCTTCTCTCCATGTATAATGAGAACTGCGCTCCTGATCTCATTTGAATAGGCAAGCAGCCTTGTATTTAAAAGTGATGTACCTGCACTCTTTGCCCAGCCCATGTTGGAGTTGAGTGACCGCTCATGATACCCACGCTCTGTCTTATAATAGTCCCAATACTGGCTGAAGAATGTCTCCCCTTCCGGTCTTGCATCAGGAAGTCCTCCGGCTGTAGGATATGAGCTTTCCGCAAAGTCTTTTGTCCGCTGTCCATTCAAGGCTTTTCTTGACTGATACCTGGCCTCCTCGCTGTCAAACTCATCATTATAACCGCCGGCAGTGACACGGGTCATATCGTACATAGTTATTACTGCAGTTGCCTTTATCCTTGTGTCGATTGCAGCTGTATTCAAAGCCATGCCACCCCATCCGCATATTCCGATGATTCCCACCTTCTCCGGGTCAACATTACTCTGAGTGGAAAGATAATCAACTGCAGCCTGGAAATCCTCTGTGTTGATGTCAGGGCTGTTCATATAGCGTGGTTCTCCACCGCTTTCTCCTGTGAATGATGGGTCAAATGCAAGAGCTATAAATCCACGTCTTGCCATTTCTGCGGCATAGAGCCCCGAAGCCTGTTCCTTGACTGCCCCGAAAGGTCCGCTTACTGCTATGGCAGCATTACCAGAGGCCGGTGCATTTTTCGGGGTATACAGATCTCCTGCCAGCTCGATTCCAAAATGATTCCTGAAGACAACCTTTGTCCTGGTCACACCATCATCCAGTTTGAAAGTATAATGTTCTTCTCCTGCATTGATTCTTGCTGATGTTGTATTCATATCCGCTCCTTTTGTACTTGCACATGATGTGATAATAATTGCAACTGCTGCGATTGCACAAACAATTGCCAAAGCTCTTTTAAATTTCATTTTTCACCTCGCTGATTTTAATATAGAACAAACCGTCAGTTATTACCAATATTTTGTTTCTATAACCAGTTATGCTTTTTTGTAATGACTAATCTTTTAAAATGTGCTAAATTATCTGTATGGAACTTAGAGTATTAAAATATTTTCTGGAAGTTGCACGCCAAGGAAACATAACAAAGGCGGCAGAGGCAATGAATGTGACTCAGCCCACCTTGAGCAGGCAGCTTAAGGACTTGGAGTGGGAACTGGGAGAAAAGCTTTTTGTACGCACCAACTATGCCATAAGGCTTACCCCTGCCGGTCAGCTTCTTCTTGAGCGGGCCCAGGAGATAGTTGAGCTTTCTGATAAAACACTATTTGATTTCAAGGTTTTGGGAGATGATGAAATATCAGGGGAGATTTCCATTGCCGCAGGAGAATCCAAAAATATATCCTTCATCGCAGAATGTATAAACTCTCTTAAAAAAGATTACCCCAAAATCAGATATAACCTATATGCCGGAGACAGCGAGCGTGTTCTGGAGAAACTGGACAAGGGACTTTTTGATTTTGCTGTGATTTTTGAGAATGTGGACCTTAAGAAATATAACTGCCTTACTGTGAAAGCTGTAGACAGGTGGGGTGTTATAATGCGGCGCGATGATGAACTTGCTGTAAAAAGATTTATAAGACCGGCTGATTTATTTGACAAGCCCGTTATGGTCTCACGCCAGGCCCTTGCTGCAGACCTGCCGAAATGGTTCGGTGATGATATAAGCCGGGTGAATGTGGTTGCAACCCTTGATCTGGCATATAACGGCTCTGTACTGGCAAAGCAAGGGACAGGATATCTTATGGCATTCGACGGGCTGGTTAATACTGGCTTCGGCTCTCCGCTGTGCTTCAGACCTTTAAAGCCTCCACTTACAACAGCGATGAATATAGTATGGAGGAAACATCAGCAGTTCACCAAAGCCGGAGAACTGTTTCTGAACGAGATCAGGGCTAAGCTTTAAGATTACGCCGTCTCTCCAGGGCTGCCATCATGGAATATACCACAAGACCGGCCCCGACAACGATAAAACCCAGGATTGTATCCTCGCGGCTTATGTCAAAGAATGGCTCACCGCCATATACAGAGGCAATGCCATCCACGCTCCACATGATTGCGGCAGCCCAGAACATGAATGTTGCGTTCAGAAGGCTTTTCTTACCTTTGCCGCCCTTTTTATTCACCGCATAAAGCACAGTGAACACCGCTGCGGCGCATATAGTCATGATAAGGCACATATTACGCCTCGTCGTTCACAATATCCTGATGCTGGCGCACTTTTTTTACTATGACAGAAACTCCTACCAGCACTCCCCAGACCGCTGTGGTAAGAACTGCCATCCCAACCCCCACTGTAGCCATCTCGTGGAGCATCTCCGGTATCTCCTCTGGGGTGCTCATAGCTGTCAGGAATGGCGGCAGAAGTGAAATCTCACCATGATACAGGTGCTCTATCGCCAACAGGAAGCTGCCACCATAGAGCATCTTCTTGAGCCAGCCGATCTTCTCCCTTACAGCATCGACCTTTGCACTTGCATCGCTCTTGTCGTCCGCATGGCGGAGAGTGAATTTCTCTACGGCTGAAACAACTACAGCCTCTGCCAGTGGAATGGTAAAACAAGCCATATTATCCTCCTATCGCACTATTATATACTGATGTAAATGGTTCCCCTGTACGACGGCATATATCTGCCACGCTCTCATACTCCGGGTAAACCCGCTCTTTTCCATAATATGATACCACCTTGACCTTCACTTTTCCATAGGGAGTCTCCCGCTCCTCAATATGGCGGTCCAGAACAGTGCGCTCCATTTCGGTATGACGTATTCCTATGGTGGTAGTATGGGTGAAGATGATTCTCTCCATATCGCCCCTCTTCTCCCTGTCGCATAGAACAGTGAGGAGATACCCAGGGCGATTTTTCTTCATAAAGCATGGAACATAGTGGACATCCCTGGCTCCGGCTTCGAACAGCTGCTCCATAACAAAGCCTAATGCCTCGCCGGTACAGTCGTCTATGTTGGTCTCCAGCTTGCAGATCACATCATGGTCAAGGGCTTCCTCCCATTTTATGACTATAGTCCTGAGAATGCTTGGGATCCGGTAGCTGCGCTTTCCTGCCCCCAATCCCACCTTCTCGATGGTGAACCCTGCCGGAAGCGCTCCGTCGGTGCGGACTGCAGCTACAAATGCTGCCCCTGTCGGGGTTATGAACTCACCCTGCTCATCCATTATATGAAGAGGAAGATTATAGGCAGAGGCAATATTGGCAACAGCTGGCACAGGGACAGGGAGAATGCCGTGCTGACATCTGACAGTTCCCACCCCTTCGTTAAGACGTGGAACAAAGACTTTATCAACAGCCAGGCTGTCAAAGCATACAGCAAGGGCGATAACATCAACTATGGAATCGACAGCCCCCACCTCGTGGAAATGGACCTGATCGAGGGGAACTCCATGGGCCTTGGACTCGGCCTCGGCAATAATCGTAAATATCTTATGAGCAAGGGAGCGGGCCTTATCTGTCATCTGAGTACTGTCTATGATACTCAGGACATCGGCTAAGTTGCGGTGCCCGTGATGGTGCTCATGATGATGTTCATGAGAATGCTCTTCCTTTCCGAAAAGATATTCCATATCGTGGTCATGGTTCTCATGCTCATGGCCTAGGATTACAGAGAAGTCGCAGCAGTCTATTCCCGCCTTCTTGACTCTTGATATCTCCACCTTGAAGCCCTGGAGTGGAAGCGAGTCCAAGGCTGCTTTGAGCACAGCCTGATCTGCCCCTGCATCCAGCATAGCCGCCACGGCCATGTCGCCGCTTATCCCTGTATTGCATTCAAAATATAAACTGCGTTCAGCCATTTGTCTTTCCTTTTTCCGCCAGACGGTTTATCTGGGTTGCGATGTACCCGGCGCCATAGCCGTTATCTATGTTCACCACAGAGATGCCGTTGGCGCAGGAGTTTATCATGGTAAGAAGCGCTGAAAGGCCGTGGAGACTGGCTCCGTAACCCACAGAGGTGGGGACTGCGATGACAGGAACGCTTACAAGGCCCCCTATGACGCTTGCCAGAGCCCCCTCCATCCCGGCGATAGCTATTATGCAGTTGGCCCGGTTCAGCGCATCGGTCCTGCTCAAAAGCCGATGGATGCCGCTTACTCCCACATCGTAGATTCGCTCTGCGTAGGAGCCGAAGAACTCTGCAGTCTGGGCTGCCTCCTCTGCAACAGGGATGTCGGCAGTACCGGCAGTGCACACTGCGATGTTCCCAATACGGGGTTTATCCTTCTTTTCTATCTTGATAATTCTGGAGACTGAATCGTAGGTTGCCTCCGGAAGAACTGACTGCACCGCCTGGTACTGGCTGGGTGCGGCCCGGGTTCCCATGACCTCGCCGTTTGCCTCGCAGAGACGCTTGAAAATATCTTGGAGAAAATGGTCATCCTTGCCCTGGCAGAATACCACCTCGGCAAAGCCGCTCCGCCTCTTGCGGTCCAGATCCAGGTTGGCAAAGCCCATATCAGCTCTATTCTCAGCGTTCATAGAATCACCTCGTTCATGCTGCCGGTTCGGTAGCCCAAAAGATCTGCAGTTATGTATGCAAAGCCATATTCCTTGAACCTGGAGGCTATCTCCACCCTGTTTTCCATAAGCCTAGGAAGCTCATCCGGCAGCACCTCTATACGGGCCAGATTATCACCATGGATTCGTACCCTAACCTGCCGGAATCCCATATCCAGAAGAAGCTGCTCTGCCTGATCCACCATGGAAAGCTTTTTCTCAGAGATAGTCTCGCCATATACAAAACGGGATGCAAGACATGCGAATGACTGCTTATTCCAGGTGGGAAGCCCCAGCTCTTTTGAGAGGCTGCGAATCTCATCCTTGTAGAGATTGCATTCACGGAGAGGACTCTTTATACCAAGCTCTGCCACAGCCTTAAGGCCGGGGCGGTAGTCGCCATTGTCATCCAAGTTGCTCCCTTCGCACACATAGGCTATCCCCTCTTCCTTAGCTATAGAGAGAATCTTCTCAAAAAGCTCATGCTTGCACAGGTAGCAGCGGTTGACAGGGTTGCTGCGGAAGCCCGGGATATCCAGCTCCTCGGACTGTACAACAAACTGTCTGATACCATTCTTCCTGCAGAAATCAGCAGCCTCGTCATATTCACGCTTAGGGAATGAGCAGGATGAGGCAGTGACTGCAACAGCCCTGTCCCCCAGCACCTGATGGGCGACATACAGGAGAAAGGTTGAGTCCACGCCGCTTGAGAAAGCGACTGCGACGCTCCCCAGATTCTTGAGATATTCCTTTAAAGACTCAAGCTTGCTGTTCAAGTTCAAAACTCCATATCCTTGCACTTCTTAAGAAGCTCGATTATAGGCAGGTGCTGAGGACATGCCTCCTCGCACTGGCCGCATTCGATGCAGTCTGATGCCTTGCCCTTGTTCACCACGGCAACAATATACTTGCGCTTGCCGCCATCCCAGCTCTTGTGCCTGTCCTCGTCGTTCCGCACTGCGAAAATCTCCGGTATAGGAATGTTCTTAGGACATCCGCTGGTGCAGTAATGGCAGGATGTGCATGGTATGGATTTATCGTGTTCCAGAGCCTCCTGTGCCTTTTTAATCACCTCCTGCTCTGCCGGAGAGAGAGGCTTGAAATTCCTCATGTAGGAGAGGTTGTCCTCCATCTGCTCTATGTTGGACATGCCGGAGAGAACTGTGAGTATGCCGTCCATGGATGCCACATAGCGTATAGCCCAGGAGGCACATGAGGCATTCGGATCTGCATCCTTGAATATCTTCTCGATCTCCGGGATAGGCTTTGCAAGGGCACCGCCCTTGACAGGCTCCATCACCACAATAGATTTATTATGCTTACGGGCAATCTCGTAGCACTGTCTGGATGCCACACCGGGATTCTCCCAGTCGGCATAGTTTATCTGAAGCTGTATGAAATCGACATCTGGATGGATGGTAAGAAGTTCCTCCAGCAGGGCCGGGTCGGCATGGAATGAGAATCCCCAGTACTTCACAAGCCCTTTGGCCTTAAGATCCCTCACATAGTCCCAGAGGTGATAGTCGTCATACACTTTATAGTTCTGGGGCTGAATGGCGTGGATAAGATAGTAGTCGAAATAGCCTGCTCCGGTCCGCTCAAGGCTGGTGTAGAATTGCTGTTTGGCAGCTGCCTCGTCCTTGCAGTTGAGCCATGCATTGACCTTGGTGGCCAGGGTGTAGGAGGTGCGTGGATACCGGTCTATGAGAGCCTGTTTAATAGCCTCCTCGGAGCCGCCGTTGTCATAGACAAAGGCTGTGTCAAAGTAGGTGCCGCCTGCTTTCATGAACATATCGACCATTGTCTTGACCTGCTCCACATCAATGCTCTTTCCATCAGCGAGCTTAGGAAGCCTCATAAGGCCGAATCCCAGCTTGAATACATCCTTTCCAAAATAGTCAGACATACCTACCTCCACTATTTTATTGTATCATATTTTTTCAGGGAATCAACTCTTATACTCTCTCAGACCCACCAGAAGGCATCCCTGGATATATGGCAGCTTCTGCTCATCCAAGTACTGCAGGAGTTCCGGGCTCTCTGCCCCCGGCTGGATCACAATGCACTTGAAGCTTTTTCTGCATTCCTTGATAAGCACAAGCCCTTTCACCGGGTGAATACACAGATCTATGACATCAATCTCCTCAGGCACATCGTTGATTGAGGCCAGCTCCTTGCCCACTGCATAGACAGTGTAGCCATGCTCAAGCATCGCCTTCTTTATCTTGCAGGCATATTTCTCTTCGTCCAATGTGTTGCCCACTACGGCAAACACTTTCTGTTCCATGATCTCTTTAAGTTCCATATCTTACTCCTCTGTCTGCAGAAAAGATTCCTGATTTGGCTCAGGCAGCTTGTCCATCTTCTTAAGCTGACGCTCTATGACACGGCTCCTGGTCTCGGCCTTTTCTATCTCTGTGATACCGCTCTCCAGCTTCTTCTTTGTGGCAGCCAGCACTTCTCCGAACTTGCCGAACTCGTTCCTGATCGACCCCAGGAGCTCCCAGATAGCAGAGGTCTGTTTCTGGATTGCCAGGGTATGGAAGCCCATCTGAAGGCTGTTGAGGAAGGCAGTGGTACTGGTCGGGCCTGCGATTGTCACCTTGAACTCGCTCTGAATCTCCTGGAAGAGCCCGGGGATCTGCAGAATTTCGGCAAAAAGCCCCTCGAAAGGAACAAACATAAGGGCAAAATCGGTGGTGTACGGCGGTTCGATATACTTTTCCTTTATATCCTTGGCCATGTTACGGATATCGGTGCGGAGTGCCTTCCTCTGCGCCTCTATCTCAGCCTTGTCAGCCTCCTCGTAGGCCTTGGTCAGTTTATCCCACACAGCTGCAGGATACTTGGAGTCCACCGGCAGATAGATGATATCATCTGCGTTGCCTTTATCCGGAATCTTGACAGCAAACTCAACCACAAGGCGGGTGTTACCTGGATTTGGATGGGCATTCTTCTCAAACTGCTCTGAGGAAAGGAACTGTGAAAGGAGTGCCTCAAGCTGCACCTCTCCCATTCCGCCTGCTGTCTTTACATTGGTAAGAGCTCTCTTAAGACCTCCTACATCGCTGGCCAGGGTCTGCATCTCTCCAAGCCCCTTCTGCACCGCCTCAAGCTGCTTGGTAACAAGCTCAAAAGAGCTGGTGAGACGCTTCTCCAGTGTGGACTGAAGCTTCTCGTCAACAGTAACGCGCATCTCCTCAAGCTTCTTCTCGTTGCTCTCCTGTATATGCTTGAGGCTTGTCTGCAAAGTTCCCATAAGGTTGACCATCCCTTCGGTCATCGAATCCTTCTGCTTAAGGAAAGAGTCCTGGGAAGCCTTGGTCAATGCATCCAGCTTGCTGCTTACTGTATCCTGAAATCCAAGAAGGGATCTGGTTGTTTCCTGCCGTGATACGCTGTTGGCGGCAAGGGTTTCCTTCCTGCTACGCTCAAACTCATCCTTCAGGTTCCGCTCGTAGGTTGCAAGCTTATCGGTGATCAGCCGGGTATCTCCCCCGCCATCACGCTTCAAGAGTGCCAAGATAAGCACAAGGGAAATAACAGCAATAATCAATGTCAGAACTATCAATATAATCATATTCACTCCTTATTCAGAATGATAACCCCACCGGTGTATCAAATAATGACACACTGAAGCAGTTTCTCCAAAAAATCTCCTATATCCGAATCTACGCATATCGCCTGATCCTCAATCTGCTTCGGGCAGTAAGCCTCATTATAGTTTATGCAGACATAGACAGCCTTGGGATTGGAGGCAGCAACCTTCCAGAATGGATACTTGATGATGCCTGGTGTATTGCCTCCTACTCCAAGCTCCAGAAGAAGCACATGGTTCTGCAGGCAGGGCTGCATAAATGCCGAATACCGCTCCGATGCCTGGTTCCACCCCTCATCCTCCACAAAAGTGCCGTCAGAGCGCAGATGAGGCACCAGAGGACCGCCGTCATCGGGACATACAGGGACAAGCCGGGCTGGTATACGCATTGTTATACGCATGTTAGGCGGCACCTGGAAAATGCCGTTGTCATCTTTGACAAAACCCTGGGCTTTCATCATCTGCATTATGATCTCTTCATTCTCATATACTTTCTTGATCTTGGGACTTGGGCTCTGGAACTGGCCGTAATCCCCCTGTGTATAGAAAAGTCGCTGTTTATCGAATCCAGATCTCTGGAACTGGTGGTCCACATTGGTGGTTATGACGAAATAGTTCTTATCTTTAACCAGCTCAAAAAACCTTTTGTAGACAGGCTTAGGAGCATCGATGTAACGGTTGATGTAAATGTATCGGGACCAGTAGGCCCAGTAGATCTCAGGGGTGGGAAAATCGTAGAAGCCACCGGAGTACATATCGGGAAAGCCATAGGCTTTGATGAAATCAAAGAAATAGTGCTCAAAACGGGAACCGGAATAGATGAAGCCTGCCGATGTGGAGAGTCCTGCTCCAGCCCCTATCACAATGGCATCTGCAGAGGCAAGCTCTTCCTTGATTCTAGCAGGGGCATCAGTTTCGTTAACCACTCCTTTAGACAGGTTAACGTTAAATGAGCTGCTCATATATCCTCCTGTCGTTCTCCTTGAAGACATTGAAGATCACACGATCCACAGTATCAGGATGATCCTTGAGCCAGCCCTTTACTGTTCCTGTGGCAATCTCTGCCGCTCTCTGGTTGGGAAAATGGAACACACCGGTTGAGATACAGCAGAAGACTACGCTCCTGAGTCCATTCTCAAGGCACATTTCCAGCACATTTGTGTAGCAGGCGGCCAAGGCTTTCTCGTGGTCTGATGCCAAACTGCCATATACAATTGGCCCCACCACATGGATCACCTTTTTTGCCGGAAGGTTATAGCCTTCGGTGATAAGGGGGACAGAGGTGGGCTGCTCATAAGACTTTCCATGGACTGAGCGGAGGTATTCCATCTTCTGATGGCATTCCCAGCGGAGCTGTATGCCGGCAAAGGTGTGGATGCAGTTGTCTATGCAGGTGTGCATAGGGACAAAACAGCCAAGCATCTGGGAGTTGGCGGCATTCACTATAGCGTCTGCAGCCAGCAGAGTGATATCCCCCTGCCAGATAGATATCCTGTCAGCAGCCTCTGGGATGGAATCGAGGGTGACAATCCCCTTCTCCTCAAGCCTGCGGAAAAGATATTCATCCTGTATCTCCAGTGTCTTTGCATCCAAAAGGCCAGGCTTACGGATATTCATAAGGGAACGGAGTGCTCCCCTTTTATCTTCAGTACTCTCTCCCACCTGGAGGTTTCTGTACCGTCCGGAATCTTCTTTAAACTTCTCCAAAAGGTAATCAAGCCGCTGTTCCTGTGTCATAGTCCCCTCTCTATGAAATAATAGCATACATCTTGAAATTTTAATATAAAAAATTCATTGATTTTTTTTCGAAAAATAATTGAAAAAAACCGGTCTAAATTGATAGTTTTTTTTGGGGAGGAATCGATGACAAATTATATCTTTGTGACTGGTGGTGTTGTATCAGGTCTTGGTAAGGGAATAACAGCTGCATCCCTTGGACGGCTTCTGAAGGCAAGAGGCCTTAAGGTGGCGGCGCAGAAGCTGGATCCTTACATAAATGTAGACCCTGGAACGATGAGCCCCTACCAGCACGGAGAGGTGTATGTGACCGAGGATGGTGCCGAGACTGACCTGGACCTGGGCCACTACGAGCGGTTCATCGATGAGGACCTGAACAAGTATTCAAACCTGACAACCGGAAAGGTGTTTGCCAATGTCCTTGCAAAGGAGCGGCACGGCGAGTATCTGGGCCGGACAGTTCAGATAATCCCCCATGTTACAGACGAGATAAAGAGCTTCATCTATAGCGTAGGAAAGAAAAGCGACGCCGACATAGTGATCACCGAGATAGGCGGAACTATCGGAGACATCGAGAGCCAGCCATTCCTTGAGGCGATAAGGCAGGTGGGCCTTGAGCAAGGGAGAGGAAACACACTTTACATCCATGTGACACTGGTTCCATACCTTAAGGCATCGGGAGAACATAAATCAAAGCCTACCCAGCACTCTGTAAAGGAACTTCAGGCTGCGGGAATCTCCCCCGACATCATAGTGCTCCGCTGCGACGAGCCTATCACCGAAGAAAGTATCTTCAGGAAGATCGCAAACTTCTGCAATGTCAAGCCCGACTGCGTCATCGAAAACCTGACTATGCCCATCCTCTACGAGGCTCCTCTCTACCTTGAGAGCAAGCATCTGTCGGAGGTTGTGTGCCGTGAGCTGAACATCAAGACCCCAAGACCTGCACTTTCCGAGTGGATTGATATGGTTGAGCGGGTACGGAATGCAGAGAAAACTGTAAAGATAGGACTTGTCGGCAAATATGTGCAGCTGCACGATGCCTACCTCTCTGTTGCAGAGGCGCTGCGCCATGCAGGATTCTTCCTTAACTCCAGGGTTGATATCCACTGGATAGACTCAGAGACTATAACAGAAGCAAATGCAGCCGAGATTCTTGGGGAGATGGACGGAATCATAGTGCCGGGAGGCTTCGGAGACCGGGGTATCCCGGGAATGATAGAGGCGGCACGATATGCCCGCGAGAACAATGTTCCATACTTCGGAATCTGCCTTGGAATGCAGATTGCAGTTATTGAGTATGCTCGGAATGTGGCAGGATTAAAAGATGCCAACTCAGGCGAGTTCGCCCCGGACTGTGCACATAAGGTCATAGACTTCATGCCGGGACAGAGCGACGAGATCAACAAGGGAGGCACACTGCGGCTCGGAAGCTACCCCTGCTGCATTACTAAGGGGACAGCCATGGAGAAATATTACGGCACAGACCTGATAAATGAGCGGCACAGACACAGATACGAATTCAACAATGACTACCGGGAAAAGCTGCAGGAAGCAGGACTGACATTGAGCGGAATCTCACCTGACGGCAGGCTGATTGAGACTGTTGAGATCACAGACAGAAGCTTCTACATCGGAGTCCAGTATCACCCTGAGTTCAAGAGCAGGCCCAACCATCCGCATCCTCTGTTCAAAGGTTTTATCAAGGCAGCATTGGAGAGATGATGGAAACAGCATATTTAGTCCTTGGAAACGGAAAGGTTTTCAAGGGAAAGCATATAGGAGCAAAAGGCAAGTGCCTGGGAGAGCTGGTATTCACCACAAATATGGAGGGATATCTTGAGACCCTCACCGACCCCAGCTACGCAGGACAGATAGTTATCCAGACTTTCCCCCTCATCGGCAACTACGGAGTGATTGAGGAAGACTTCGAAGGGAAAAGTGCCCTGAAAGGATATGTTGTCAGGGAGCTTTGTGACACTCCATCCAACTTCAGAAGTCAGTATCAGCTTGATGAATATCTCAAGAAGCAGGGAATTCCTGGAATCTGCGGAGTGGACACCCGTGAGCTTACCAGAATGATAAGGGAAGAGGGTGTGATGAACGCTATGATCTGCTCTCGGGTTCCGAAAAATCTTTCTGAAATAAACGATTTTACAATAACTAAGGTTGTGGACTCTGTCAGCTGCAAAAAAGAGACTATCTACCCTGCCCGGGGAGAGAAAAAGCATACTGTGGTGCTCATAGACTATGGTGCAAAGAAAAATATAATAAGGTCGCTGTGCAACCGAGGATGTGAGGTGACAGTTGTTCCAAGCACAACCACTGCCAAAGCAGTGCTAAGCCATAATCCAGACGGCATTATGCTTTCCAACGGCCCAGGTGACCCGGCCGAGAACACATTTGCCATTGCTCAGATAAAGAAGCTTATGGGCAAAGTACCTATCTTCGGCATCTGCCTTGGACATCAGCTTACAGCCCTGGCCATGGGAGGCAGGACCGAAAAGCTGAAATACGGTCACCGGGGCGGCAACCAGCCAGTGAAGGAAAAAGCAGGCAGAACCTACATAACCTGCCAGAACCATGGTTATGCAGTGATTGCCGCAAGTCTTAAGGGAATCGGAGAAGAGACCTTCGTGAATGCCAACGACGGCAGCTGCGAGGGGATGACCTACCCCGGCAGGCAGTGCTTCACTGTCCAGTTCCACCCTGAGGCCTCTGCAGGCCCACTGGACACCGGCTTTCTCTTCGACCGCTTTATTGCTATGATGGAGGGCCAGAAAAATGCCTAAAGACAAATCAATACGCAAAGTCATGGTCATAGGCTCAGGCCCCATCGTAATAGGCCAGGCGGCAGAATTCGACTACGCCGGTGCCCAGGCCTGCCGGGTGCTCAAAGCCGAGGGTGTCAACGTGGTTCTGGTGAACTCAAACCCGGCCACCATAATGACAGACAAAGCTATGGCAGACGAGATCTACCTTGAGCCGCTCAATGTGGAGACTGTAACCAGAATCATAGAGAAAGAACGGCCAGACAGCCTTCTGGCTGGGCTTGGAGGGCAGACCGGGCTCACCCTGGCCATGCAGCTCTCGAACAGGGGCGTATTGGAGCGCTACGGCGTGCGCCTTCTGGGTTCTGACATGGAAGCTATTGAAAAGGCTGAGGACAGAGAACTTTTCCGGGATACTATGAAGGCTATCGGCCAGCCTGTGGTGCCGTCCGAGATTGCCAACACACTGGATGAGGCTCAGAAGGCGGCCCACGACATCGGCTACCCTGTCATCATACGTCCCGCTTTTACACTAGGTGGCTCAGGCGGGGGCATCGCAAACAACGACTCAGAGCTCAAGACTATAGCAGGGACAGGACTGCACATGTCTCCTATCCATCAGATTCTGGTGGAAAGAAGCATCGCAGGTTGGAAAGAGATAGAGTTCGAGACCATGCGGGACAGCATAGGCAACGTTATCGCAGTCTGCTCCATGGAGAACCTGGATCCAGTCGGAATCCACACCGGAGACAGCATAGTGGCAGCCCCTGCCCTGACCCTGGCAGACAAGGAGTACCAGATGCTCCGCTCCGCATCCCTCGACATGATCACAGCATTAGGCATAGTAGGTGGCTGCAACTGCCAGTTCGCCCTGAACCCGGGTAGCTTTGAGTATGCAGTCATTGAGGTTAATCCCCGTGTATCCCGCTCATCAGCCCTGGCTTCAAAGGCAACCGGCTACCCTATTGCAAAGATAACTACAAAGATTGCCTTGGGCTACACCCTGGACGAGATAAAGAACGACATAACAGGAAAGACATGCGCATGCTTCGAGCCGGCTCTGGACTATGTAGTGGTCAAGTTCCCGAAGTGGCCTTTTGACAAGTTCGCTGGCTCAAGCCGTGCCCTTGGTACCCAGATGAAGGCCACAGGCGAGGTGATGGCCATAGGAAGCAGTTTTGAGGCGGCATTGATGAAGGCTGTGCGGGGTACCGAAAATGGGTTCGACACCCTGAATGCACCTCCCCTTTCCGACGGCACTCTGGAGCAGAGGCTTTCCCAGCAGGATGACAGGCGTATATTCACTGTCTTCGAAGCCCTTAAGGCTGGCATTTCCGTAGACCAAATCCACGAGATAACAAAGATAGACCGCTGGTTCCTGGACAAGATAAGGAATCTGGCTGACTTTGAGCTCTCAATAGCAGGAAAAATAAGGCTTTCCAAGGAAGAGTACATAAAGGCCAAGCACCTGGGCTATACCGACAAGGCTTTAACCCATATCTGCAGGGCAAAGAAGCTTCCGGGCTTCAAGTTAAGCTACAAGATGGTTGACACCTGCGCTGCCGAGTTCAACGCCGAGACCCCTTACTTCTACTCCACCTGCGACGAAGTGTGCGAATCCAGATCCTTCAAGCGCTCCGGCAAGCCGGTAGTACTGGTCCTTGGAAGCGGTCCTATCAGGATCGGCCAGGGAATAGAGTTCGACTACTCATCGGTGCACTGCGTATGGACACTGCGCAAGATGGGCTATGATGTGGTTATTGTGAACAACAACCCGGAGACAGTCTCCACCGACTACGACACAGCGGACCGGCTCTATTTTGAGCCACTTACACCTGAAGATGTGATGAGCATCATAGAGGTGGAGAAGCCTATTGGAGTTGTAGTCGCATTCGGAGGCCAGACCGCAATCAAGCTGACCCAGTTCCTGGACAGGCAGGGAATCCCGATCCTCGGGACATCGGCCAAGGGAATAGACCTGGCAGAAGACAGGGCCCTCTTTGACAGGCTCCTTGAGAAGTTTGCAATCTCCCGCCCAAAGGGAATGGGGGTAAAGACCCTGGAAGAGGCTGTCCATGCGGCAGAGACACTCGGCTATCCGGTGCTCCTGAGGCCAAGCTATGTTATCGGCGGCCAGAATATGACAATATCGTGGTCTGATGAGCAGACACGGAAGTATATGCAGGCGATTCTTGCAACAGGTATCGAGAACCCTGTACTGGTGGACAAGTATATGCCGGGTACCGAGCTGGAGGTGGATGTGATCTCCGACGGCACCGATGTCCTTATTCCAGGCATAATGGAGCATATCGAGCGGGCGGGAGTCCATTCGGGCGACTCCATCGCAGTCTACCCTCCCTATAATCTTTCCGGGAAGATGCTGCACAAGCTGTGCGACAGGTCGACAAAGCTGGCTCTGGCGTTGGGAACCAAGGGGCTTGTGAACATCCAGTACCTTATCTACGAGAATGAGCTATATGTGATTGAAGTGAACCCACGGGCATCCCGGACTGTTCCCTATATAAGCAAGGTGACAGGGGTTCCTATGGTGGATATAGCAAGCCATGTCATGCTGGGGGGAAAACTCAAGGATATGGGCTACGGAACTGGGCTTTACCCAACTCCTCCATGCCACGCGGTCAAGGTGCCGGTCTTCTCCTTCGAGAAACTGAACGATGCCAACGCAATACTTGGTCCTGAGATGAAGTCCACAGGAGAGGTCCTGGGCATAGGAAAGACCACAGCAGAGGCTCTCTTTAAGGGGCTTATGGCAGCAGGACTCATAATTCCATCCAAGTTTGATGTGGAGACTGGAGTGCTTCTTTCAGTGGCCGAGATAGATTATCAGGAGATTCTCTCCATTGCCGAGCAGTTCTATGACCTTGGAATAAAGCTCTATGCCACCCCAGGAACAGCTGACACCATCAGGAAGCAGGGAATACCAGTGCAAAGCGTATCCAATGTCACAGAATCAGAAGAGATATACTTCCTCATGGAGAAGAAAAAGATACACTACTTGATCTACACAGGAGCAGTCAAGGATGCCACCATGAGTGACTTCATAGCAATCCACCGGAAGGCTATGCAGCTGGGCATCCCATGTCTGACAAGCCTTGACACAGCAGGCGCTCTACTTAAGATAATCGCCAGCCGCTATACATTGGCCAACACCGAGCTTGTGGATATCAACAGCCTGTCACGCTGAGACAAAAGGCTTCAGGTTCTTAACTGCATCTTTCGGAAGGATGTGGGCCTCGTTATTGTCCAGGTCGACTAGGATGTACTGGTCATTCCCCATCCCAAGCTCCTTCATATAGGAGAGCTGGCGCAGGCCTCCCCTGGTCTCGATCCGCTCCACCATGTCGTGGTGCTCATCCTCACGCATTGCATAGATTATGTCCACGCAGGCCTTGTCCACAGCCAGAATATCCAATGAACCCAGAATGCCGACATTAGGAGTGACAACCGGCATAGCATCAGTCCCCTCGCAGTCGCAGGAGACAGACATATTCCGCATCACATTGATATATGCGTTGTGCTTTCCAAAGTAGTCGATTGTAGCTTTTGTGGACTCAGAGATGCGCTCCATAAGTTCATCCTGGGCAATAGACCACATGTCGTCGGAGCCTTCCTTGGAATGTATCCACTTCTTCCCGATCCGCCCGTCGGCACAGCCTATGCCGATATTCTTGTTGGAGCCGCCGAAGCCGCCCATGGTATGCCCCTTGAAATGGGTCAGAGTAAGCAGAGAGTCGTAGTTGAGCATGTGGGAGCCGTGGGACATCTCCTTCATCCACTTGCCACCTTTGATAGGGAGCAGGACTGTCCCCTCCTCGTCCATTATGTCCACCGGGCAGAAATCCCAGCCGTTCACCTTGAGGGTCTCGCGGTGCTGCTCTGTGGTGTAGCGGTCCCCCTCGTAGTAAGTGTTGGTCTCCACGATAGTGGCGCCGGCAAGCTCTTTCTCACCAGCCATGAACTCCTTGACCCAAGTGCTGGGGATGATGTTGGGGCCGTTCTTCTCCCCTGTGTGCAGCTTTATTGCAACCTTGCCGGTGATGTTGCCGTTGATGCGGCTGTATACTTTATGCAGACCTTTTGGAGAAAGATCTTTTGTGAAATAGACGATAGACGGGTTATTCATATATACTCCTCAGCTTAATAATACCGAATTTTCAGCATGGGCACAAGAAAAAAGTTGACAATCCATCTTGGCTGAGGTATATTTTAATCAACTTGAGAGCTACCACTCTCAGGGCCCGAAGGTGGAAGCTGCCGGGCAGCCATAAAGAGGTTCTCTTTTTTAGAGAGCCTCTTTTCGTTTACAGTATAAGTTCCATAATTCCCCATATTATCTTCAATTATTATAATAAAACCATCATATCGACTCTTCATAGAATTAAGCTTTCCATTAATCCATTGCACTGCTTTTTCAATCCGTATTTCAATTTCTATAGTAATTAACACTCCATCTGCTTGTTTTAGTGCATGTTCCAAACGTCTTGTTATTGATGAATCTGTACCTTTTGTTTTTTTCAAATCTATAAAATAACCTTTGATGATTGAATCTGGATTTGAATGCTTCCCCACATAAATAACATTCCCATTTTCATCGCCCTCTGGCAAAAGAAATACTTCACAATCAAAATGCTTAGAGAAACGAATAGCTGCTCTCATTTCTCGTTCATGGTCATTCTTGGCCTTTTCACTTTTTTTTGATTGAGCAATTCTAAGTTCATCCACATAGACATTGCCATAGATATGTTCTGGTTTATATCTTGATTTATCCGTATATTTCGCAATTATTGCTTCCCGGGAGTTCTTATTCATATATACCTCCACATGATATAACTGCAAAAAAGTTAATTTTGCTTCAATTTTTAAGAAAAAAGTTTGAAAAATTTTAAAATATAATAAAAGCATTTATAGCAGCACATTGAATCTGTAATCAGAAAATCAATATTTTGATTTCACATTATTATATCAATTTAAAATTATAAACTTAAATATATTGTTGCTTATAATCCGTTGTCTTATGATACTCATAACTAATAATATGTTTATAGGTGAGAAATTTATAAATGATAACAACCGATTTGGGCAATAAAATTAGAGTACTTCGCCAAAAAGCAGGATTAAGCCAAGAAAAATTCGCATTAAAAATTGGAATGGATAGAACATACTTTGCCTCTGTTGAAGCAGGCAAGCGAAATATTTCGATCATAAATATAAAAAAAATTGCTGATGGCTTTGGACTTTCAATCAGTGAACTGTTTAAAGGACTTTAATATCAGAAATATAGTAAAGCAAAAAAGTAAAGAGAAGAAAGATATTATGCTTTTTGTACATATGAATAATTTACAAAATAAAATCAGAAGCAACTATAAGGGGATAGGAAGAAATATCAATAATTTTTATAACAATGTTTATTTACCTATTCATCAACAGTTGATGACAATTAGGATTACGGATTCTGAAATCAATAATATTAATCAAGTAACACAGATATTCAATGATTATTATGAACGCTTAAAAGAGTTTTCAACTGTCAATAGAATTACTTCCCAGTCTAAATTTGAGTCAACCTTTTTAGAAGAAATGAGCAGTTATCTTTTTAAAGATTTAAATGAGTTAAAAGATGGAACATTGGGAGTGTTCAACAAAAGGATATTTTCAGGGCTTAAAATAAATAGCAATGGATCAGTAGATATTATCACAAAAGATGTCGACTTTTGTATAGGAAAAGAAATTAATTTAACTATTGCGTCACAACCTCTTATTTCTATTGTCCTCCCCGTGGTTGCTGTTGAAGTAAAAACATTTTTAGATGCCACAATGTTTGGCGAAGTTAAATCTTCAAGCAGAGCAATAAAAAATGCAACACCAAATGCAAAAACATATGTTTTAATGGGTTATAGGGCTTTGGCAGATTCACACATTATTGCAGCAAGAAATGATTCTGCATTAACAGAAATGTTTGTCTTACGAGAAAATGCAAACGATCCGATGCATGCCGAAGTACTAATTGATTATTGGAAAGAAATCATGAATTCAGTTCATTTAGTATCGATAGAAAATCCTGTTGGAAAAATAGGAAGATTATTAAAAAGGTGAAAACTAAAAATGACTTTAGTAGAAACAAAACTTAACACATTAATTGCCGCATATAACAAATTAGTCAAAGGAATAGATGATGAAGCCGCAATGAGTCAAGATCGTGCTTATGGTGGTATAATCCGAGCAGGAAAGGGCGAACTTGTTGAAAGTATAACAACGCATCTTGTAAAAATTGCATGGGAAGATATTCTTCATCAAAGCCCCGCAAGGATGGATATTAATAAAAAGAAAATGCCTATTGGTATAAAACCCCAATATATAGAACGGATATTAGATCCTCGCATAAAAAATTATATCAAAGAAAACCAAGCAAAATTAGTGTATAAATTTGGTACGGACGTACAAGTTTTTATTGACGGGAAACTAGTTTTACCAATTGAATGTAAAGCTTATTCAGAAAATGCAATGTTAAAACGGATTCTTTTTGATGCGGTATTAATGCGTGAAGCTGTTGGCACAGATACTTATTACCTTGTTCAACTTGAGAGTCAACTAGGTGGTGATTACAGCGAGTTAAACGATATTGCATTTGGAAGTCCTGCTACACATGCTCTTCTTTCACATGTTGATGTAGAACTAAAAATAATTACTCTCCTCAAAGGCGAGCGAAAAGTTGACAAACCGATTCATAAAGCAGAATTTTTTAAAGAATTAAAGATAAGTGAATTACAGAAGGCTGTTAATTTGTTTGTGAATGATTTAAAAAAATATTCACATTAAGGACTAAACGATAAAAAATATAGAACGAAGCCTAATATTTTTATTATACATCAATTAACTTCATTAAAAGCCTAATGTCATTTGTTGACAATTATCAAACTCCTTAATTCTCTTTTCTGCTGTATCACAATATTCTTTTGAAATATCAATACCGAGATATCTACGCCCTGTTTTTTTTGCAACAACTGTTGTAGTACCAGCTCCATTAAAAGGATCAAGAACAAGATCGTTTTTAAAACTAAAAAGCTTAAGAACCCTTTCTACAAGACCTTCCGGGAACATAGCAGGATGCCCAAATTCTTTCATATGACGTTCAGGAGCGATACTCCATTTAGCTACAACCCAAGATTTAAACTCTTCAGCTGTTATGTCAGCGTCTACTGTTTTGCCTGCTTTTTTCAGATTACCTTTGCAATATATCTCGATAAATTCCCAAGTGTATTTTAAATAAGGACTAGCTGGGCTTTTCCAACTCCCATAAGAACACATCTTACAATTATAATTATTTTTCTCCCAGAGTATTTCCCCTTTCCAAATCATTTTATTTTCAATAAAGAAATTACTAATTATATGATGAGATGGAATATAATCAGAATAAAGAGGTTGAACATTTACTATAAAACGACCGCCATATTTAAGAACTCGAATACATTCATTAAAAATATTAAAGAGCATATCATAATAAGAATTCCAACTTGCTGTATCATTGTGGGTATCATATTCCAAGCCAAAGTTATAAGGTGGTGAAGTAAAAATAATGTCAACACAGTTATCCGGCAGTTTTTTAAGTACTTCAAGACTGTCTGCACACACTATTTTATTCTCAAATTCAAATGGCAGAGAATTATTATCCTTTGAGAAAGAATTATCATTTGCATAATAATGCTTTCCTCGATTCTGTTCTTTGACTTTCCTATTTGAAACTTTTCGTTCAGCATTATATCCAGAAAAATGGCGTTTACTTCCTCTTAATCCATAACTACCGATGTTATTTATAACATTAAAAACGGCGTCTTTTAATGCTTTATCAATTTCTAGTAACGCCAGGAATTCTTCGAATTTTGATATATCTAATTGACACAAATAAATATGAAGTATGCCATCAACTAAATCCATATAAGCATCGGTTGATGGAAAATGAATATTAAAAGATTTAAGTAATTGTTCACAGTCATCAATTGCAAAAGAAGACACATCAAGAGTTTCGTCACGATAATCAGTCATTCCTAATAACCTCACTGGTAATTATATTCAAACAAGAAACAGAATTATTTTTTTTCAATGTTTTGAAACGTAATAAATATTTTTAAATAATTTAATATGAAAATTAAAAAAAAACAAGTTTTTTTAATATCACTCCAAATTTAATTGGCTCTATCATATCAGCCCAAAGTGCATCAGGGCTTTTTTGATACCGTCCTCGTCCACCGAGGCGGTGACATAGTCGGCTACAGCTTTGACATCATCGGTGGCATTGCCCATGGCCACCCCTATTCCAGCCAGCTTGAGCATTTCAATATCGTTCTCTGAATCGCCGAATGCCATTATCTGGGAGCTGTCCAGTTTGTGAAGTTCCATGTATTTTCTGATTCCCACATCCTTGCCGCCGTTGGCAGGTATGATGTCGATGCCGGTGTCGTTCCAGCTGTTGATCTTGCAGTCATCCAGGATAGAGCTGAGAATATGCTGCTCATGCTCCGGAACAAAGGCCAAAATCTGGTAAATCTTCTCTCCGTTGTATTTTCCCACCTTAGGAATCGCTGACATCTGGCTGTCCTGGGTCTTGATCACAGTCTCGTCCACATAATTTATATAGACCCGGTCTCTGGCAATAAGGGCAAAGGGAATCTTCTTGGCTCTGAAAGTCTGGGCCAGCACCTCCATATCTCCCTTATCTATTGGAATTCCTGCGTAAATCTTGCGGCGGGAATCCATGAGCAGGTTGCCGTTCAGGGTCAGGTATCCATCGAAGTGGATGTCGCCCATAGGGAGCTTCGCATATGCCCCTATGTCGCGTCCGGTGCACACTATAGCCTTTATCTTCCTATGCTGCAGGGCAAAAATAGCATCCCGGGTGCTCTTGGGCACCGATTTTGTAGTATGAGAAAGAAGTGTTCCGTCTACATCAAAGAAGACAGCTTTTATCTGCAGATTCTGTTCTGGCATTCCTTGTAAAGAGCCGCAGTCTTGTCCACCACATCATCCGGCAGAGTCTTGATATTGGGGTCGCCAGCCAGGTTGTTTGCCTTGAGCCAGTCCCGAACATACTGCTTGTCGAAGCTTGCAGGGTTTGTCCCGACCTTGTAGGTGGCAGCATTCCAGAACCGGCTTGAATCCGGGGTAAGAACCTCGTCTGCCAGCACCAGCTCTCCGTTCTCGTCCAGACCGAACTCGAACTTGGTGTCTGCGATGATAATACCGTTCTTGTAGGCATGGTCGTAGCACCGCTTGTAGACTGCGATTGCAGCCTTCTCTATCTTGCTTCCAAGCTCATCGCCAAGGTCATCCTTCATATACTGGAGTGTGACATTGATATCATGGTTTCCGAACTCGGCCTTGGTTGATGGTGTCACTATAGGCTCAGCCAGCTTCTCGGCCTGCTGATATGTCTTGTCGAACTTGTGGCCCAGGAAAGGCTCTCCTTTCTTATAGGCTTCCCACATGCTGCCGAACATATAGCCCCGGACAATAACCTCGTACGGGAGCATCTTGAGCTTCTTAACCAGGATTGTGCGTCCCTCGTACTCAGGCTTCTGGAACTCGGCAGGCATATCCTTGAGGTCAGATGAGATCATGTGGCTTTTTACTATATCTTTTGTATAATCGAACCAGAAGTTGGACAGGGCGTTGAGCACCTTACCCTTATCGGGAATAAGGCGTGGCAGAATAACATCAAAGGCAGAGAGGCGGTCTGTGGTGACAATGACCATCCTTCCATCTTCCAGATCGTACACTTCGCGGACTTTTCCGCTGATAATTTTTTTCATGGTTTTCTCCTGCTAAAACAGTATCATTTTAGTCCCTTTTTCGCAAGTCCATACCATTTCCCGATTGTCAAGCATAGCCCAAATATGATAAAAATATACTATGAAAGTCGCAATTTTCTTTGGATCAAAATCTGATACCGAAACAATGAAGAAAGCTGCCGATGTCCTGAAGGAGTTCGGCGTCGATTATAAGGCTTATGCCATCTCTGCCCACCGGGCTGGTGACCTTCTGATAAAGACTGTCGCCCAGGCTGAGGCTGAGGGCTGCCAGGTGATCATAGCAGGAGCAGGCCTTTCTGCAGCCCTTCCGGGTGTTATAGCAGGCCACACAGTGCTTCCTGTGATCGGAGTGCCGCTTGAGTGTGTTACCCCGGGTAAAAGCAACGGTCTTGCAGGAATGGATGCCCTCCTTTCCACAGTGCAGATGCCACCGCAGATTCCGGTAGCCAGCGTGGGGATAAACAATGCGAAGAATGCCGCATACTTAGCCCTGGAGATCCTGGGGATAAATAATCCTGAAATCAGAAAAAAACTTATAGAATTCCGCAAGAAGCTTGCGTCCGACGCAGCTGTGAACAATGGGGAGGTGGAACTGTGATGAATTTCTGCGAAGATATGGACTGTCTTGATGACAAGCTGCACGACGAGTGCGGCGTTATAGGTATTTTCCTTAATAAAAAGCCTGATGCTGATGCAAAGAAAGAGTACAAGGCCTATTCAGCAAAGAACTTCAATGCAGCTACCCTGGCCTACTATGCCCTCTATGCTCTGCAGCACCGTGGACAGGAGAGCGCCGGAATCGCAATAAGCGACGGCAAGGAGATGCGGCTTCATAAAGATAAGGGAACTGCTGCCGAGGTGTTCAACCAGGAGAATCTTTTGAGCCTCTCTGGCCATATTGCATGCGCCCATGTGCGGTATGCAACTGCCGGAAACAAGGCTCCCGAGAATGCACAGCCTATGATGCAGGGAACCAAGCTTGGAAACATTGCAGTTGCCCACAACGGACAGCTTATCAACTACGAGCAGCTCAGGGAGATGCTGGAAGAATCCGGCTGTACTTTCCAGTGCAACAGCGACACAGAAGTCATCCTCAAGCTCATTGCAAGATCATATAAGAAAGGACTGGAGCGGGCCCTCATAGACACAATCCAGATGATAAAAGGCTCCTTCTCCCTAGTGATCATGACAGACCAGTGCATTATCGGTGCACGGGATCCAAACGGAATCCGCCCGCTGTGCCTTGGAGAGGTTGACGGCGGCTGGATGCTTGCAAGCGAAAGCTGCGCATTCGACGCATTGAACGGCACATTTACCCGGGACATCAACCCAGGCGAGATTGTTATCATAAACGAAGAGGGAGTTACCTCCTTCGACTTCGGAGAGAAGACAGCAAAGCGTACCTGCGTATTCGAATATGTATACTTCGCACGGCCCGACAGCATTATGGACGGAATCCCTGTAAACGTGGCACGGGAGCGGATGGGTGCCTGCCTCGCAAAGGAGAGCGGCGTACCTGCCGATGTAGTCATCGGTGTGCCAGACAGCGGCCTGAGCGCAGCCCAGGGTTATGCAAAGGCTACAGGAATCCCTTATGCCAGCGGACTTATCAAGAACAGATATATCGGACGTACATTCATTGCCCCTACCCAGAGGGAACGGGAGAACATGGTGTTCTTAAAGCTTAACGCTGTACGCTCTGTAGTTGATGGAAAGCGTGTTGTTGTAATCGACGACTCAATTGTGCGCGGTACCACAAGCCGCCGTCTGGTGCAGATTCTGCGCCGTGCCGGAGCAAAAGAGGTTCATTTCCGCATCGCTTCACCTCCGGTCAAGTTCCCATGCTACTTCGGTATCGATACACCGAGCAGAAACGAGCTTATCTCCAACAAGCACAATGTGCAGGAGATCTGCAAGGAGATCGGAGCTGACACTCTGGCATTCATCAGCGCAAAGGGAATGCTTGAGGCATGCAGGGAATGCAATCCGGACAGCTTCGGATTCTGCGAGGGCTGCTTCACAGGCGTATATCCGATGAGCGTCCCGGGCGAGATCCACGGCAAGAAGTTATAAGTCTATACGGACATAACGACTGCTTCTGCCGGTACCATGTTTTAGAATTTTCTCATCCTGCAAAAGCTTTTTCAATGCAGCCAATATAGAAGAACGGCCTACACTTGGGCAATGAGCCATGACATCAGCACTGGTGAATGTTCCTATCTTTTCTTCCACATACTTCTTAACTATATCATAAGCAGTACTGGATTTTCCTAGATCGGACATCATACCTACCCTTTCCTCAAAATCGGTGTAGCATGCCAAAATAACAGACAGCATATACTTGAGAAATGGAACAGGATCATTTTTTTCCTTATGCCAATGTGCATCTGATGCTTCCAGGGCTTCATAATATAAGTCCTTTGTCTTCTCTATCTGCTTCTCTATACTTATATATTTTCCGACAATATAACCGCTTTTATAAAGAAGAAGTAAAGTCAGAAGTCTGCTCATCCTGCCGTTTCCATCGTTAAATGGATGGATACAGAGAAAATCACAGATAAAAATCGGTATAAGAATCAACGCATCAACTTTTTCAGTTGAAACAGCATACTCATAGGCCTTGCAGAGGTTCTCAACAGCCATGGGTGTATCATATGGGGCAACAGGGGTAAACCTGGTCATCATTGTACCATCTGGTTTTACCTCATTGATATAATTCTGGACATTCTTAAAACGGCCTCCAAAGGAAAGACCTGCCCTTCTCATCATATCCCGGTGCATCTGAAGTATATAGGATGACTTGATCGGAATATATTCGTAGCTTTCATGAATAGTGTTCAGGACATCTCTATAACCCAAAATCTCGTTCTCATCTCGGCTTCTAGGAGTTATTTTTTCAGCCAGAAGTTGTTTAAGCCGAACATCAGTAGTGACTATGCCTTCTATTTTGTTGGATGCCTCGGTGCTTTGTATCTTGGCAATCTCAACCAGCCGGTCCAGCTCTGCCGGTTTCTGGCGGATAAATAAATCCTGCCGGCCCTTGTATTCATGAATACGGGCTATAAGGGTCAGGATATCGTTGCTCCACTTTTTTTCAGCAAGTTTAGAATAGTCAAATCTCCGCATATTTTCGTCCAATTAAATCTACTTTAGTCCAACTTTAATATATTTTTGGACTAAATGTCAATAGGTTGGACGATACACAGAGGCATCTGAATCTATCTCAAGAGGCTTGAGCACCCGTGGTGTATTCAATAATTCGCCTGTCTCTGGGTTTCTTCCCAGCTTCATGGTGTTAGAATCAGCAGCCTGTCTCCAGATAAGCTTGTTAAGAATCTCTTTTGCATCCATAAAAGCCTGAGTTTGCATTCTGTTGCAGTACTTGGTGATGTAATCGGCAGCTGCATTTTTGTCTTTCATCTTGGAGGCTTTTTTAAGCACTTTCTGCATACCTGCAGACATGTTTTTCTCCGCCCTGTTCCAGTACTCTTTCACAGGTGCTCCATATGCCTTGTATGAATCATGCCCCACACACAGGGTTGCAAGCTCCTTGAATGCATAGTAAGGATAACTCTCTGCATCGAAATGGCCAAACTCGGATGCCGGCTGATCTTTCCCATAAGAGTCGCTTACAGAGAGTGAAGCATTTGATACCGGGACAAAAACACCATAGATGGCAGGTCCAGAGCTTTCCCAGGTGACACAGGCCATATCTGCAGGCATATCCCGGTAAACCTGGAGGATGTGGACACTCATTGCTGTATCAGTGCCGATTACACGCATATCAATCCGCCCTGTCTGGTCAGGATCATATGGAGTGCCCTCATAACGGTTCCGCATTATGGCACATACATCCTGAAGGGTCACCTTCTTATCCGGTTTGAAGCACAGCGGGTACATGGCATCCAGTTTATAATCATCTTTATAGAGTGACGGGGCCAGTACCTTATGTCCTATCCAGGTCCGCATATGGCAGTAATCTTCAGCAACCTCTTTCCCGGAATAGGTCTGGAACAGATTCAGCTCCTGTTTTTCCCCATATACAGCAAAACCATGTTTTTCAGGCAGATTCTCAAGGTTTTTTGAGGTAAAGCTCTCCTCATACTCCGAAAGGTATTCCAGTGTGAACTCATTGCCGAAGACAGAGACTTTATCCTCCGGGAGCTTGACTGCGGCATACTGATACCCGGTGTACATCTCCATGTACCACACCTCTTTCTGGTCTGCTATAAGGGCGATGTTGCACTCGCTGCTGCCATACTGGTCTATTATTGAGGCCAGAACCTTTGCCGCCTCCCTGGCACTTCGGCTTTGGCACAGAACCAGGTCTGCCGCAGTATTCTCGGTAACCCCTGTCTCCTTGAGCGGATCTGCCTTGAGGGCAGCGCTGTTTGCAAAGGCAGTTATGGCCATGGTCATGGCTACACCATATTCATTGGTGCAGGCTGTGGCATCATTGGGCACACCTGCCCCTTTCATCACACTGGAGAAGAAAGGAGTTGCCGTATACCTGTAAGTTGTGGCCGGGATATTGGCAAACACCTTGCCCTTCATATCAACCTGCATTTTGCGGCCAGGCTTGTTCTCCACCCTGGGTATTATTGTGATGTGGTTTCCCCATACAGCCTGGTTGTCGCTGGATCTGGCGATAAAGGCAGTCCCGTCGGCACTGGCGGCAGGTCCCACATAGACACCGGTGCAGGCATAAGCCGCATCAGAAAGGGCAAAAAGTATTATGCATATTGCAATCAGCATCTTACCGATATTTCTCATAAATCAACCTTATTATTCGTTAAAGAACTTGAACATCCTATCCCTGAAGTCAGGTGCTGTATCGTAGCAGTCATGGCCGTAGTCCTTGTACATATGTATCCGGCAGCCCAGGCGTCTGGCAATATTATAGGAAGCAGCACTGCCAAGCACAGCATCATCCTCTGAACCCACCACCAAAACAGGACATTTGATCTTATCCAGCTCAGATGTGGCATCAAAGTCCACAGCACCTTTCGCTATGATGATAAACCTGGAAAACTCCTCTTCTGTCACGCTCTTTCCTGTGGCAATAAAGATATCTTTGAACTGATCAAAAAGATAAGACGGATATACTTTCTTAAGAAAATCGAGATATAGGGCTTCTCCATCCCTCTTCTCAGCAAGGGAAACCCAGCCCTCTATGACAGAGTTGCCCAGATCAGAAATTTTGTCAGCAGTGGAACCAAGCACCAGCTTATGCACCAGCTCAGGGTACCAGGCCGCAATCAGCATTGCCATCATCCCGCCCTGGGAAGCACCGAAGAGACATACATCCTCAAGTCCCAGCTCCTTCATCTTCTCTGCTGTATCCCTGGCCATATCCGCCACTGTGTAGACAGGTGGGACATCTTCCCGCCTGTCAATAAGATAGATGGTATAGTCCTTGTCAAAGGCCCTGAATGCGTTCTTCACAGCATCCCCCATCAGCAGGACACTCTTGACACTGAGTCCAGGCAACATCACCAGAGTTTTATCTCCGGTACCGAATTTTAGATAGTTCATGGCTTTATTCTAACCTCATATTGACGGCAATACAATATAAAGATAAAGTTAAAATGTGGGCGCACCAGAAACAGTCATCACAATCAGGCATCTCTGCAAGGAATATGAGAATGTCACCCCTCTTTCAGATGTCAATGCTGAGATAAAGAAGGGAGATGTCATAGCCATAATCGGTCCCTCAGGATGCGGAAAATCCACCCTTCTCCGGTGCATCAACCTTCTGGAGAAACCTACAGGTGGCGAAATCCTTATAGATGGTGTGGCAATCACAGATCACAAAAGCGATATCCCTGCCCTGCGCCGTAAGATGGGCATGGTGTTCCAGTCCTTCAACCTGTTCAACCATATGACAGTGATAGAAAACATAATGGCTGCCCCGGTCGACCTGCTCCACAGGCCAAAGGAGGAGGCCCGGACAAGGGGAATGGAATTGCTGCGTATGGTGGGGCTGGCAGACAAGGCCGATTCCCTTCCGGAGATGCTTTCTGGAGGTCAGAAGCAGCGGGCGGCAATTGCCCGGACCCTGGCTATGGATCCTGATATAATCCTTTTTGACGAGCCCACAAGCGCCCTGGATCCCACCATGATCGGCGAGGTGTTGAGCGTAATAAGGAATCTGGCCCGCCAGGGCATGACCATGCTTATCGTGACCCACGAGATGAAGTTTGCCCGTGATGTCTCCAACCGCGTCTTCTACATGGACCAGGGGATCATCTATGAGGAAGGAAGTCCTGAACAGATCTTTGAACACCCCCAGCGGGAAAGGACACGCCAGTTCATACACCACCTCAAGGTCATGTATGAGCATATAAAAAGCAGGGACTTTGATTTTATAGCAGTCTCCGGCAAACTTGAGGAGTTCGGCAGGAAGCAGCAGATATCCCAGAAGACCATCATCAATATGCAGCGTGTTTTCGAGGAGCTGGTGATGCAGGCTCTTATTCCCACATCCGATACTGAGATAAACCTGACATTCACCGCAGAATACTCTGAAGCCGACGCCGCAGTGGAGCTGCGCTTCCGTTATATCAGAGAGGAATTCAATCTTATTGACAGATGTGACCAGATATCCAGGAAGATTGTGGACAGCTCATTGTCATCATATTCCCACTCATACTCCGATGGAATGAACACAGTTATATGCGGGATAAGGGGCGGGGTGTGAATATGAGAAAAAGCATTATCGTTCTTATCATATTATGCATTCTCACAGGCTGCGGAAAGAAAGAGCATAAGGAGATAACATCTGTCTGGCAGCTTGATGACAGCCATTATACAATAGGCTACGGTGAAGGGCATTCTGCTTATTATGCAATGAAAGAGTTTCTTCCTAATGCAAAGCTTCATTCCTACCCTGACCATATTACAGGTTTTGAGGCAGTAAAGACAGGAAAGATCGACGGCTATGCATTTGAGCGCCGGCTGCTGGAACTGGCCATAAAAGAGGGACTCTCCGGTGTTCATACACTTAAGGAGAATATCGGAAAGCCGATAGATCTGTCAGTAGGAATCTCTCCTGTGACAAAAATTCCTGACTTTGAGAACAAGATAAACACCTTCATCGCAGAAATACGCAAAAACGGCATATATGATGAAATGGTGAAAAGATGGCTCAATGGTGATATATATGCAGAGATGCCGGAAATCAAGAAAGCGGAGAACCCTGTTTACCATCTTGCTGTGGGAACAACTGGCGAGATTCCTATGTTCACCTTCTACAAGGGGACAGAACTGGAAGGATTCGACATTGAGCTTGCAAAGCGTTTTGCCCTGTGGCTGAACGCAGACCTGGAATTCAAGGTATACAACTATGGCAGTATTATTGCGGCAGCCACCTCCGGGGACATTGACTGCATCATGGCAAACCTGAATGTGACACCGGAGCGCCTAGAGAGCATAAGGTTCTCCACCACTATCTTATCTGTAGAAAACACTATTCTTGTGAAGAATACCGATAATGTGGCACTCATGAGTGGCTTCAAATCCAGCTTCCTGAAAACCTTTGTGCGGGAATCAAGATGGAGACTTATTGTAAACGGAATCGGAATCACTATCCTTATCTCCATATTATCCGCATTGTTCGGCACTGTGCTGGGCTTCGGAATATGCGCCCTGCGGATGAGCAGGAACAGGCTTATCAACGCTGTTTCCCTTGCGTATATCAGGATAATGCAGGGAACGCCTATGGTAGTCCTGCTGATGATCATGTTCTATATTGTCTTCGCCGGATCAAGCATATCCGGAATCTGGGTTGCAGTAATAGGATTCGGCATGAATTTCGGTGCCTATGTGAGCGAGATGATAAGGACAGGTATCCTGGCAGTTGATAAGGGACAGATGGAGGCAGCTCTGGCCCTGGGCTACACAAAGCCCCACGCCTTCATGAAGATAGTGCTTCCACAGGCTGCACGCCACTTCCTGCCAGTTTATCAGGGAGAGTTCATAAGCATGGTGAAGATGACCTCTGTCGTAGGATATATTGCGATACAAGACCTTACCAAGGCCAGCGACATCATAAGGAGCCGGACCTTCGAGGCATTCTTCCCTCTTATAACCACCGCTGTAATCTACTTCATCATTGCATGGCTCTTGACCCGTGTGCTGACTATGCTGCAGAACAGGCTTGATCCTAGAAGAAAAAAGTAATCAGTTTTATTCCCACTCGATGGTAGCTGGAGGCTTTGATGTTATATCCAGGGCAACCCGGTTCACATGCTTGACCTCGTTGACAATGCGGGTTGAGATTCTGTCCAGGACATCATAGGGAATACGGGCCCAGTCTGCTGTCATGCCGTCGATCGATGTGACTGCCCGCACAACCACAGTGTAATCGTAGGTGCGCTGATCCCCCATGACACCAACAGAATGGATATCAGGAAGACATGTGAAGTACTGCCAGATCTCCCTCTGGAGCCCTGCATTCTTTATCTCTTCCCTGAGAATCGCATCGCTTTCCTGCACAATTGTAAGCTTTTCCGGGGTGATCTCCCCAAGCACACGCACCCCTAATCCAGGTCCCGGGAAAGGCTGGCGCCACACCATCTCCTCGGGCAGTCCAAGCGCTGTTCCAAGTGCTCTGACCTCGTCCTTGAAAAGCCGGTTCAAAGGCTCAAGAAGCTTGAAGTTCATATCCTTGGGCAGGCCGCCAACATTGTGGTGCGACTTTATGGTCTGGGCTGTCTTGGTACCGCTCTCTATCACGTCGGTATAGAGGGTTCCCTGGGCAAGCCACTTGATATCGGTTCCCTTGAGCAACTTTGCAACCTCATCACGGAAGGTGTAGATGAACTCGCCCCCTATCACCTTGCGCTTCTGCTCCGGGTCTGATACCCCTTTAAGCTTCTCCATGAAGCGCTTTGATGCATCTATCTTGATAAGGTTCAAATCCATGTTGCGTGAGAAGGTGTCCATCACTGAATCGGCCTCCCCTTTACGCAGAAGACCGTGGTCTATGAACATGCAGTAGAGGTTCTTGCCGATTGCCTTGTTAAGAAGCGCTGCAACAACTGATGAGTCCACGCCTCCCGAAAGGCCAAGGAGCACTTTGTCATCCCCAACCTTGCCGCGTATCTCATCTATCTGGCGCTGGATGAAGTCCTTCATGGTCCAGTCGGCCTTGGCCTTGCACACCTTGAAGACAAAGTTCCGAAGGATATCGAGGCCATATTCAGAGTTCCGCACCTCAGGATGGAACTGGAGCGTGTAGATATGGCGGGATTCGTCTGCGCTGGCCGCATTATGACATGTGCTGCTTGATGCAATGGGGACAAAGCCCTCCGCCAGCTCTGCAACCTGGTCGCCGTGGCTCATCCACACAGTCTGCTTCTTGGGCAGCCGGTCGAAGAGAAGAGAGCTCTGGCACTCTATCACTGCCCTGCCATATTCCCTCTTTTCTGCCGATTTTACGCTGCCACCCAGCATCTGGTGGGTCATCTGCATTCCGTAGCATATTCCTAAGATAGGGATTCCTGCTTTGAATATAGCTGGATCGCATTTTGGGGCATTATTGTCGTAGACGCTGTTCGGGCCGCCGGAGAAGATTATTCCACGGATATCGCCCATAGCAAGGATTTCATCCAGGGTCATATCGCCGCTGTGTAGCTCGCTGTAGACCCCGAATTCGCGGATACGCCGCGCTATCAGCTGGTTATACTGGCTTCCGAAGTCAAGAACTATTATCTTGTCCATACCGGCTTTCTGATCATGGTGTCATCCCGTTCGTAGCCGACAGAGATGATGGTGACAGGAGTTCCGGTGTACTGCTCTATGAACTCCACATATTCCTGTGCCTTCTGCGGCAGATCCTCGAACTTCTTGGTGCCGCCTATATTCTTCTTCCACCCCTTGAAGGTCTGATAAATCGGTTTTGCGCTCTCAAGCAGATCCACCCGGGCCGGGAAGTCGGTGACAACCTTGCCGCCGATCTCGTAGGCGGTGCACACCTTTATCTCCTCCATATCGTCGTAGATATCAAGGTGTGTGAGCACCAGGTCGCTTATAGAGTTGGCGCGGCAGGAATATTTAAGGGCCACAAGATCAAGGTAGCCGCAACGCCTTGGCCGGCCGGTGGTCACTCCGAATTCACGGCCTGTGACACGCACCTTGTTCTCAAGCTCCCCTTCTGCGTCGTGGTCGAACTCGGTAGGGAACGGTCCATTGCCAACACGGGTGTTGTATGCCTTGAATACGCCGTAGACAGCATCTATGTCCAGAGCTCCGATTCCACCGCCTGCGCATGCGCCGGATGCGATGGAATAGCCAGATGAGACATATGGATAAGTTCCTGTATCAATGTCCAGAAGAGCACCCTGAGCTCCCTCGAAAAGCTTATTCTCGCCCTTATGGGCAGCCATATAGGATACAGGGTCGACAATCATCTCCTTCAAGAGGTCCATGTAGGGCTCTACAAAGGCTTTCTCCTCATCCTTAAGGGTCTTCCAAACCGCAGGGTTGAAAAGGTCGCAGCAGCGCACGCCGTCCCGGTCTGCCTTCTGTGCATAAGCTATGCCGATGCCCCGTCCTGTTGTACCAATAGGGCTGCGGCGGTGCTTCTCCATCTCCAGGTCTTTCTGCTTGTAGGTGGGGAACACCAGATGGGCACGCTCGGAAATCAGCACCCGTCCCTTCCAGCTTATCCCCTGCTCTTCCAGGGTATGGAGCTCGGCGAAGAGGGACTCAACATCTATGACCATACCGGTTCCAAGTATCACAGTCTTGTCAGGATAGACAATACCTGATGGAACCAGATGGAGCTTGTAGGTGATGCCACCGCTCACTATGGTATGACCGGCGTTTGCACCGCCGGAAAAACGTGTTACAACAGATGCAGAGCCAGCAAGATAATCTACTATTTTACCCTTTCCCTCATCGCCCCACTGGGCACCGATAACAACTAAATTCATTTTAAACCTAAACTTTTTCTGACAGTCTCCATCTCTGTCTTATACTTTGCCGCAAGCTTGGATGCTTTCTGTGCGGCAAGACCGCGGTAAAGCTCCGGATGGCTGAAGAACTCCTCAGGCTCTATGCCGATTGTCCTTTCCATCTGGGTCTTTATAGTGTTCCAGATCTTCTCATTCTTCTTAAGGATTGCGCACATCCTCTCCCCTGTCTTCTCGCTCTCGAGGGTTATCTTGCGGATAATCTCGTGTGCATCGGCCTCGCCGCCGCAGGAAAGGAGGATATATGCAGCCTCTGCCAGCACCAGGTCTCCGGTGAAGGAGAGGTTCTTCATTAGGCGCTCCTTGTCCACATGGAGGGAAGAGAGCACCTTTTTAAGCCGGTTCACAGCTGCAGAGAAACCTGCCAGATAGTCGGTGATGAAACGCTGGGATGCAGAGTTTGTCAGGTCCCGCTGATGGTCTGATATCTGGTCCATGAAGAAGGTCATGATTCGCGGTGCAAATGCCTTCCACTGGCTTTTAACATGCTCGCTGTTCCACGGGTTCCGCTTCTGCGGCATGGTGGAGGAGCCCACCTGTGTGGATGTGAACATCTCGCGGATCTCGGAGATCTCGGAGCGCTGCAGGTTACGCATGTCATCGGCAAGGTTTGCGATAATGCCGAATGCTGTGTTTATCTCTAAAAGAAGCCGCAGCTGATACTCAGGCTCCACCAGCTGTGTGGAGTGCTCCGAAGGCTCAAGACCCAGGAACTCAAGGTACTTCTTCTCCATAGCCTCGGGGTCTTTTACCATAAGGCTGGTGGAGTTGTATGCTCCCACTGCCCCGGCCAGCTTGCCGCGGAGGTTCTGGGAACGCTTCTCGATCTCGATTATGGATTTGCCCAGGCGGGATACATATTCTGCGAAGGCAAAGCCCAATGTGATAGGTACGGCATGCTGGCCGTGGGTGCGGCCCACCTGGGGGGTGGCAGCCTGCTCGGCTGCGATCTTTATAAGAAGATCCTCCACCTCGGTCAGGAGCGGCAGAATTACATTGCGCACCGCATCGCGGATACGCATGGAGGCAGAAGTATCCATTATATCCACCGAGGTGGCCCCCAGGTGGACATACGGGCTCAGCTCTTTTGGAATGTAACGCTTGATCACGTTGACCAGAGCCCGGATGTTGTGCTGGGTCTTCTCCTCTTCGGCATAAACCTCGTCGGGCTGGACCTTTGCAATTGCCTCATCCACTGCAGCATAGTACTGTTCAGGGTGTTCCATGTTCAGATAGACATGTGTCTTTACCAGTGCGGCCTCTGCCAGCGCAGAGTACCTGATTACAGCCTCTTCGGACAGATATTTTGCCAGCTCGTCGAATACTGCGCGGTTGGCAAGATAATAACGGTGGTCCAGAGGACAGATGTTTGAAAAGATGTTTTTGGTTATCACGATTTATTTTATATCAGAGGGATATTGTGTTTCAAGTGAAATAACAAATATAACAAAAAAACTCTATTGACACTTTCGGGGGCAATTATTAAAATACCTAATACCTACCTTGTAAGTAGGTTAATAAAAGGAGGCTCTGTATGTCATCTATAAACGGGACAAAATCAACATCATTCAAGATTGCAGCCGCAGCCATACTCACAGCTGTAACTGTGGTAATGACTATTGCAGTGCGCATTCCTATAGCGCCTACCAGAGGTTACATCAACCTGGGTGATCTTGCTATCTACTTCACTGCCCTCTCCTTCGGCCCTCTGACCGCATTCATCGCAGGCGGCCTTGGAACAGCTATAGCCGACATAATAAGCGGGTTCTCCCAGTGGGCTCCCTTCTCCTTTATTATCCACGGCCTTCAGGGCTTGGCTGTAGGACTCATACTCAAGCTGCTCCTGCGCCGGGAGAACAAGTTCTCTGTCATAGTCTCCGGTATCATTGTGTTTGCAGTGGGAACTGTAATAATGGCTGGCGGCTACTTTGCAGTGGGATGCCTTATGGCCGGTGCCGGTGCCGCAGTTGTGGAGATTCCTGGAAACATAGCCCAGAACCTGGCAGGAATAATAGGAGGATACCTCCTCTACTCTGCAGTGAGGAAGGCATATCCACCTTTTGTTAACTTCCGGAGCTAAACTATAAAATTAATTTATATTTATCACAGCCATCTTGTATCAAAATTATTAAAAGAATAAAATAGATAACATGTTAGCGCAGTTTTTTGCTGTCTCTATTTTTGTCATCATGTTCGCTTTCATAATCAGTGAAAAGTTTGAGCGGCAGAATATTACCTTGATAGGTGCAGCGGCAACCCTGGTCATTGTATTCGGCTTTGGTCTGCACAGCATGGATGCGGTATGGACTGCCCTCAGCCTGGATTCAATGCTTGCAAAGAGCTTCTGGTATGCTAAGAATGTCGAGGCAACCATAAACAGCGGCGTCAACTGGGCCACCATCATATTCATAGCAGGAATGATGATCATGGTGGAGGGTATGGCACGGACAGGCTTTTTCGCATGGCTCTGCATGTGGATAGCCAAGATAGTGCACTACCGGGTCATCCCTATCTTCATCGCCTTCATGTTTATGTCTGCCATCCTTTCAATGTTCATAGACAGCATAACTGTAATACTGTTCCTGGCAGCCATTACTGTAGAGCTGTCACACCGTCTTGGATTCAACCCCATCCCTATGATCCTTCCGGAGATTTTCTGCGCCAGCATCGGCGGCAGCGCCACCATGTGCGGAGACCCTCCTAACATCATCATAGGCACTTCATTGGGCTACACCTTCGGCGACTTCCTCCGGAACACAGGAACTATGGCTGGGCTCTCCCTGGCGGCCGCAGTGGTATTCTTCTATTTCGCAGTCCGCAAGGAGCTAAATGTCAGGACCACATCTGTAGATCCATCCAAGTTTCCCCGCCCTGAGGCAGCCATAAACTCTTTCAGTGGCTTTGTGATGAGCATAATCACATTCCTTATTGCAGTAGTGCTGCTGGTGACCCATGCTCAGACAGGGCTTACTGTGCCCACCATCGGGGTGATAATATCTGTCATAACATTCCTGGTGGCTCCGACTCATATTTTTTATATATTGAAACGTGTAGACTTTAAAACCTTGCTCTTCTTCACCGGGCTTTTTGTGGTAATAAGTGGTCTTGAGCTAACCGGTGTGCTTAGAATCATAGCCAATGGAATCAAAGTTATAAGCGGCGACAACCCTTACCTGATGATCGGAATAGTCATGTGGGTATCGGGCATTGCCAGTGCATTTGTGGACAATATTCCCTTTACTGCCACCATGATACCTATCATAGAGACCCTGGCTGCCACCACCGGAGTGAGCATGCACACCCTGGCATGGACCCTCTCCATGGGTACCGATGTGGGCGGATGCGCCACCCCTATCGGAGCTTCGGCAAATGTGGTGGGAACATCAATTTGTGCAAAGGCAGGTCATCCTGTAAGCTGGGGACGGTACTGCATGTGGCTGGCCCCTGCCTCAATCCTGGCAATGGGCATCTGCACTGTCTACATCTTCATTGTCTATCTGTGATCAGTTAATTGTCATCTTTGGTTTTTCTTTAGGCTTTTCCACCGGCTTCTCCGGCTGTGGAGGAACTGTAGAGCGGAACAGACGGATTCCTACATTTACAGCCCCTTTCTCAGGCTTTCCAGAGGATATGACCTTGGTTGCACACTGTTTCTCGGTGGTTTTATAAGAGCCTCCGCAGTAATAGCGGGAATCGTAGGTGAACTTGGTATTCTGATCCCAGCACCACTCCCATACGTTGCCGCTCATATCATAGAGGCCAAAGCCATTAGGTTTCTTCTTGCCTACATTGTGGGTTTTGAAATCGCTGTTCTTGTCGTACCAGCCAACCTCGTCCAGCTTGTCGCTTCCGCTGTAAAGATATTCCTCATCTCCATCGGCACAATACTTCCACTCTGCTATCATAGGAAGGCGGTAGCCATTTCTGGTCTGATCCCATGTCAGCCGGCCCATCTCTATCTTCTGGCTGGTATGGGGGACATAATCCCAGTTGTCCACATCATAGTCATCATCCAGGGCATATACAGGCTGATATCCGGCAATCTTGCTCAGCTTGTTGCAGAAATAGACAGCATCGTAGAAACTCATGCTTTCTGCAGGAAGGTATTTATATTTATTCTTGAAGATATTCTCTTCTGTCACTGCCTCGTAGAGCTGCTGGGTCACTTCGGTGACACCTACAGTGAATGTATAGTTCTCAGCCTCAATCTCAACCATCTTATAGTCATTAAGAAGCTTTTTGATATCTGCATCATCTGCAAAAGCAACTGCCGCAATGAGCAGAATGGCAAAAACTAAAAAAAGCTTTTTCATCACCAACTCCCTGATTTCTTGTAATAATATATTAATATTAGAGCCAACTAAGACCATTGTCAACCAATAAAAAAGGCCGCACCGGAGTGCAGCCCTTGTATGAAGCCCGACTAATACGGTTGCCAATCAAAACCCCAGCCATCGACATAATCTCCATAAGCCTCCAAAAACGAATAACTTATAATCACTAAATAAGAGATGCCATCCAGAGGTTTATCAAGATTTATCCTCTTTTTATTATCAGAAAGTTTATAAGTTGTTGAGCCTAAAGGGTCCCAATTTGCACCGCTATCCATAGATTCAAAAGCTTCCACTTTTCCATCATCATAGATTTTTAATTTTACTCTTCCTGTTGTCTGGAATTCATGCACAAAGGTTCCACGGAAAGTATTGTTATTATTCTGATTGCCCCCACCAGAATCGCAACTTACATTAATAAAGAATGCCACCACTGCCAGAAGCAGAACTAAAAATCTAAGAGCTTTATTAGATTTCATGATTTCCTCCCATTTTTTACAGTCTACCCCCCCCCTCTCGAACTTGTCAAGAAAAAAAACCTCACCAGGTTGCAGTACCATGGTACCTGTGATTATGCCGTACCTGTTTATTTATCTGCGGAATTCGGTTTTCAGAAAGAATACTTAGCCTTCAATGTGATGCTGCTTAAATCCTTGTAGCCTCCGAACTCTCCATCTTTATTATCAAGTCCCTCGAAATAGAAGTCTCCTATAAGATACAGGGTGATGGAATCAGTCAGCTTATACTCTGCGCTGAGTTCGGTGCTGGTGGAGAAATACCGCAGGTCCATGGCAAAGGAGCCTGACAGTGTCAGAGTCTCGTTCAGGAATGGCTTCTCAACGCTCAGTGTAGCCAGATGCTCATAGGTATGCCGGTCAAGTGCGCTGTCGCTGCCTGTCACTATGTCTGCCACATATTGGGCTGTTATGGTCCAGCCTCCGGACGGTGTCCAGTCAACGCCACCCAAAGCCATGATCTGATTGCGCCGTTTTGTTCCACCCTCAAAAGCCTGGATATACCGCTGTGGGAAGAAAGCTGCCTCCAGACGGAACACAAAGTCACCCGCAGGGATAGCTGCATCAGCACCGACCATAGTCATACGCTTGTATTTCCCTTCCATATCTTCAGTTACAAATGGCATATCATCCCAGCCATAGAAACCATACAGAGAGAAATCAAAGGATGGCAGATATGCGCTGAACCTTGCCGCATATTCACTGGAGGAAAGATCCCTGTCCGGACGGTCGAAATCGTTATAGCTGTCTGGAGCATTGTCGTCGTCAAACATCATATCATGGAGCGGATTTCCATCTGCCAGCGGCAGAGTACTTGGAGTAAAGAATGGAATCCAGTAGAAATCGGTCTGGGTGGAATCTGTTATGTATGAAAGCCGAACCGCATCGATTCCCAGCCTGTTATCCTGATAATCATTCACTAAGGTGGAAGAGACATCCTGAGGACACAGGATATCCACAATCTGCACCTCATCTGCCTTGCCCCATGCCGATATCTGACGGCCTACCCTGAGCGCAAGCTTCTCGCCACGCCAATCGAAATAGGCCTCTTTAAGCTGCAGCGAGAAATCGTTGTTATCGCTGACAAAAGCCGAAACTCCGTTTGAACTCTGGCCGGCAAGAGCATCATAGAGCAGTATGGTATTCACATAGAGCATGGTCTCGTCGGTGTAGACACGGAAGGTTGAGTCGAAGCTGGTCTGGCCTATAAGGAAGTCGCCGCTGTTGTGATGAGTGTGGGGCAGCCCCACTCCAGCCTGGGTTATGAAGTTTCCCCTGAAGTCCAGCTCCTGGGCGGAGAGAGAACTGCAGAGAACAAGCAGTACAAAGGCGGCTAGAAGAATTCTGCGGTTCATTTAACCTGTTCCCGCTCCAGAGCACTTACAGTGAAGAAAGCTGGATTGATATCATTGTCGTACTGGATATCCTTCATCTCATAAACTGTCTTATGATTTGTGGTAAGTGTGGTCATGATCATTTTCTTGGTAGTCCAGTAACCATCTATCTGCACTATATCCTGACATTCCATAGTTTTGAAGAGCTTGTTCTGCTTGTCATAGTATTCGCCCTTATATGTGACATAGTTATCCTTGCCTATCCACAGTATACGGCGGCTTATCTTAGCACTCTTGTCCTTGGCTGTATACTCAAGCTTCCAGCATGAAACTCCATCCACAGTCTCTTCTCCAAGAATGGCGAATGTATCCTTGCCAAGGCTCCGGTCTCCCATATCGTCGTATGTGAAGTCAGTTCCCTGGAAATCGTCGTCCTTGCTGGATCCTGAGACACGGCGCACCTTCTTCATGGCCGGTAGATAGAGCCAGCTGTCGCTGTCCTTAGCACTTCCATCCGGGTTATCGGGATAATCGAAGGAAAGATAACTTACACCTGCCACATCCTTTGGGGAACGGAATACAGTTACACATTTCTTGACATCCCCATCCTTCATGTTATACTGGGCAATCTCCCGGACACGGCTTTTGCCTGCCTTATCAATAAGGGTAAGAGTTGCGGTATATGATGATGTCTTGCCATTCGGCAGGTTGTATGATGATTTGGCTATCTCATCTGCAGTCTGGGCAAAGCCAGCTGTTCCTAAAAGCAACATGATCGCAGCACAAAATAATGTTATTTTTCTCATAGTCACTCCTTATTCCTTTCCTTTCCGAAAGGTTTGATGATATACAGCAGCGCTGGTGTAATAGTATAATCAGCTCCAAGGGCTCCTGCAAGTCCTATTACGCACAGAACTCCGATGATGAAGATAAAGTTGAGTGGGCTTAAAATATAGACAAAGAATATTGAGCACAGTATGGCTGTGGTCATGAACATGGACTTTCCTATCTCCCTGAAGGAGGCCTCCATGGCCATCTGATAGGATCCATACTTCTCAAGCCCGTATTTGAGATGGGTGGTCAGATGGATGGTGTCATCCACTGCAATACCCAGGATCATAGGCATGACTGTCATGGTTATGTGATCAAGATAATACCCTATATAACCCATGAAGCCGGCAATCATTATAACTGGAGCAATGTTCGGTATCATCCCTATAAGACCGGTCTTCAGGCTGGAGAATGCAAATATAAGCATGACTGCTATAACAAGGAAGGAGAAAAGGAAGGACTTGATCTCTCCCTTGACCATACGCATAGACATCTCGGCAAACTCTATCATATCTCCAAGAATACAGCACTGTGCGTCCGGGAAAAGCTCTGAAAGCTTCTGATCTATGGCAGCTATGTTTTTCATCGCCTCTTCCGCATGGAAACGGGACATATCCACACTCATATTCACAATGCGGTAGTCGTCATCCATGACATCGGAGAAATCCTTATGCATCTCTATGTTGGAAAGCTCCATAAGCTGAGCCAGCACATACTCATCATCGGGCACTGTATAGAATGAATCCTGCCCCTCGTTCAATGCACGGTTCATCTCCCTGAGAATATCCAGCACCGATGTGACCCTAGGCTTGCCACCAGACTTTTTAGTCAGGGAAAGCTCACCAAGCATAGTCTCCAGTTCCTGCAGCTTAGCTACCTGCTCCGGCTGCTTGAAAATATCAACATCTTCCTCTCCATAGGAAATCATGACAGAATAGCTGAACTGGTTTCCAAGATCCTTCTTTACCAATTCGTGCATTGCCTTTCCATGGGGCATCTTGTCACCAGTTGTTCTGAGAGTGTCAAAGCTCACCTTTATCTTCATGATTCCAGGGACACAGAGAGCCATCACCACCAGGAAAAGAACGATAATGATATGCCGCTTCCGCTGCACTATATCAGCCCACTTAGAGAAAGCCAGATCCACACGGGTTGCCCCTTTCTCATACTTGGGATTGGGAACTGTATCTTTTCCAAAAGAGAGGAAGACAGGAATAAGCACAGAGATATAGAGATATACTGACAGCACAATCAATGATGCTGTCTTTCCCACCCAGGCCACCGGTTTCATATCCACCAGGGCAAAGCTGATAAGGGATGCAATGGTGGTAAGCACTGTAAAGAAGACAGACCAGCCGCACTCCTCTATGGTGTTGACAGCCGACTCCAGCCGCTTTCCGGTGCGGTAGAAAAAGAGCTTGAACATATTAACATAGTGGATTGAATAACCTATGGAAAGAGCCATACCCAGCAGTATAGGCAGTGTGATAAGGGAAGAATCGGCCTTAACACCAAAATAGGCCATACCGCCCAGTACAGAGCCTATAGCCCCGACTGTGGCAACTGTCGGAATAACGACACCCATAAGCGAGCGGACAAATATGATGAGACACACCACCATGACACCAAACCCGAGCAGGATACGGAGGACAAAATCGGGGAACTCGTATATCTCCTCCTGCACATCAGAATAAGGCTGACCTGAACCATATAACTTGAAGGAGCTGGAGTTGAACTCAGGGCTCTGAAGTATATCCTCCAAAGCGTAGCCCACTTCTAAGCTCTCATCGTCCGGATCTCCTTCGTAAGGAAGCAGTGTCAGCATAACCCAGGTTTCAGTTCCGGCAGTATTAACCAGGCTGTTGATAAGGGCATTGGTCTTCTCGGTACCCCTCATTATGAACTCTTTCCGCTCCTTAAGAGCAGCAGGGTCGGTTGGAATCCCCTTCGCATAAGGTTTGACAACCTCAAAGCCCTCTTCGTTCCCCACTGGAATATCCACCTCAATCAGGGAGGTAAGCTTGTCAGCATAAGGAATCTCGGCCATCATACGGTCTCCCAGATGCTGTATCATGGTAAGGCTATCATGGGAGAACACATCATCGGCACACACCAGGACAGCAACGCTGTGGCTGTTGCCAAATACAGCCTCGTACCGCTCTTTATTTATCTTGAGCTGGTCGCCGCTGCCGTACCAGCCTTCGCTGCTGTTGGCAATCTTGAACTGGGCAAGGCCTGCACAGCAGATAACAGTTATCACAAGGAACAAAGTCAGGACTTTATACCGATATTTTATCTGGAACTGTCCTATTGCACGAAAAGCTGCATTAACTTTAGAAATCTGCACTTTATTCTCCTAAATTTATTTTATATTTATCAAATAGTTGCTGACTTGTAATCCATTATCAGCATAGTAATATCGTCAAACTGGTCACAGTCGCTCTGGAAATCTGCCAGCTCGGCGGAAAGTCCATTCAGGAATGCCTCCGGCTCATCCTTTTCATGTGAAGCTGCAAACTCAAGAAGTTTCTCCTCTCCATAAAGCTGCTGTGCCTTGTCCTGTGCCTCGGTGACACCGTCGGTATAAAGGAAGAGCCGGTCGCCGGGCTTAAGGTAGATATCGTTCTTCTGGTATGGGAAATCCTCCATAGATGCAAGCGGAAGCCCTTTCTTGGCCTTCGGAATAAAGGCAAAGCTGCCGTCTCCCTGTTTAATAAGCGGAGGATTATGCCCGGCGTCTATGTATGCAAGACGACCTGTCGTGGTATTCAAGACACCTATCCAGGCTGTGATGAACAGGTTTCCCTCGTTGTGGCGGCACAGTATGTTGTTTACCAGACCGATTTCTGAGGCAAGGGAAGTGCTGTTCCTGATCAAAAGAACTATGTGATCTCTTAACAATGTATTTCCCATGGCCATGAACAGGGCGGCTGGAACACCTTTGCCCGAGACATCGGCAACGCAGACCATATAATGACAATCATCCAGCTTGCAGAAGTCATAGAAATCGCCCCCTACCTCCTTGGCCGGAGTCATGCTTGCCATTATAGAGACATTATCATTTTCCACAGCTTCTTTTGGCAGAAGTCCCGCCTGAATCCGTGTGGCAATGTTAAGCTCGGTGTTCATCTTCTCCTTTTCGGAGGTTATCTGGGTGATGTTTGTTATGTACTCCCTGATATCCTGCTCCATCTTGTTGATGGACTTAGCCAGGGTACCTATCTCGTCATGGTTCTTAACTTTCTCAAGAATGTCGGAGGTATGATTTGAGTCGGCCGCAAACCGCTGGGCCTCCCTGGTTATGCTGACTATAGGCCTGATGAATGTTCTTCTGAAATAGGATGATAAAAGTACAATATAAATAAAGATGAAAAACAGCTCTATACCCAAGGTCCAGAAGAAATAGTTCTGCCGGACTTTGGCAAACTCAGTGACCGATTTCTGTGCCCCAAGCACTGCCACAACCTCTCCCAGATGGTTCTTGACAGGGATATTGGCAGTTATATGTGCACCGGTCCGCATATTCAAGGTGTTGCGGACTATGGTCTCCCCTTTCTCGAAGACCCGTTTCACAGAATTGTTATAGATAGGCTGCTTATAGACCTCAAAATGGCCAAGGGGGAACTCCTTGTACTTGCTGCCTGTGCGCACAGGGTTATAGATATAGTGGATCTTGTTATAATCAGGTGGCTCCACATAGGAGACATACATAAGGTTAAGCTCAAAGTCGTTTACAAGCCGCTGCAGTATGTCATGCACAGCATACCAGGAACCGTCCGGAAGGTTGGTCTCAAGGTACTTTGGGAAAAGATCTGCATTCAGAGAATCCCGGGCTGTCTTGGCTATAGAGATCATTGTAGTGCGGTACTGCTTGTCAAACTGCTTGTCAAACTGATAGAACCCCACGAAAAAAAGGGCTGTACACAGCAGAATGCTGGCACCCACCACTATAGTCAAAATCTTTAGAGTAATGACAGATATTTTCTTCATAGAAAACTATTTATACTACTCCTGGTTCCACCCACGCTCATAACCGCCCTTGTTGGTGTTCTTCCAGACACCATAGCCAAATGTGAGTGCATAGACATCAAAGTTGGTACCATCGGCATATTCATCGATAAAGAATGAGTTTATCGCCGCTTTTGAAAGATTGAAAGCATTATAATCGTAAAAATCGCTTATTATGGTACTATATTCTCTGTTCCGCGGTGGAACTGGATCAAGATAATCCCGTTTGGTAGTACGTGGGTTGTCAACCATAAAATAGCCACGGCCGCTGTTGATTCCAGTACCAGCCATAAGCACCTTATGCTTGCTGCCCGAAGAGGTTGGGACGCGCAGTACTATAATACCCTGAAGACCCATACCGCTTCTGGTGTGAGAATCGCTCTTTACCCATGAAGTTTTTGATGCCCCGGATGGGGAATCTACTGCATAGATATAACCAGAGTTATCTGCTGTATAGAGCCGGTCATCTTCCTCATCATAATAGAACCTGGTAAATACATCCTCTTTGTCCTTCCATATCTTTCCATTATGAGTAGGAGTAAACTCTGTGCCAAAGCCGCCTGGATTACCCTTGTACAGCTTGTACTGGGCATTCAGATAGTAGCTGCCGCCGCCATAGGCAATATCGAAATTTCCTGTAGAGGTGCTGAACAGCTTAGAATCAGGAATAGATGTGTCCTGGGTGAAGGATGAGCCGGAATCATCGGAATAATAGAGGTGTCCCTCCCTGTCGGTGATAAAGATGACATCGTTGGCCACCCTCATCCTTGATATCTTTTTATCTATAGGGGTAGTTTTCTTTTCCCAAGAGCCGTCACCGGTACCGCTGAAAAGATATGGCTTAGCATCGTCGGCATCGTATGCCAGGATAAAGATTGTATCATTGGCAAGGCCAATTTCGGTACAGTTGTGATATCCATCGGGAGATGAGATTTTATGCCAGTCCAGCTCGCCCCCTTCGGCCTTTTTCCTATAAATAGAGCTGGCAGCCACATACAGATAGCCGCCTGTCTTTACCATACCTTCCGAAGTGCTTTTGTTTGGAAGAGCATAGTCCTTAACCTTCTCCTCGTGGCTGAGTCCGTAGAAGACACCGATCTCGCTTTCATTGCAGGAGACAAGGAGAGATATGGCTATAAGTATCAGAACTGCAGAAAGAATTCTTTTTCCCATACCTGCCTCCTAGAATCTGAACAGCACAGAAAGTGTCACATCCATGAAGTTTCCGAACATGCTGTGGCTGCTTGAGACTTTTCCGCTTCCAGAGTATATCTGAGGGACAAACCAATAGGTCGCATTTGCTCCGAAAGCCCACTCCTCGTTGAAGTTCCAATAGAACCCCACAGAAGGCTTGGCTATGAAATCGATATGGGCCGCCTCATCCAGCATAGAGAGGTTTCCGCCCAACCCCAGGGATATAGGAATCTCAAAGGGATAGAATCTGAACCAGTAGGACGCCTTGATTGTAAGGGGTATCATATAGAGAACACGCTTGTTAGGACTCAGGGCAAACATACCGCCCAGCTCTGCACCTAACGAAACATGGTTGGACAGGAATACCTGCCAGCATAGAGAGCCTGTACCTCCCAGCGTAAGGTTGGTCTCCATGACCTCGCCGCTCTTGTCAAAGAAGAACAGAGGGATGAACACGCCTCCATTTATATAGAACATCTGGTCGCCCAGGCTGTAGCTCTCCACATATGTATCTCTGTCATCTTCTTCGTCGTCATCGGAGGCGGCAAAGAGAGAACCAGATATGAGAACAGACAATGCTAGAAGCAGAATTAATTTCTTATTTAAAACTTTCATCATAAAAAGTATATCTATTTATTAAAGTATAATCAAGCAAAAAAAAACTGGACCTTAAAGATCCAGTTAAAGCTGCCAGCGATCAGAATCGAACTGATGACACATAGATTTTCAGTCTATTGCTCTACCAACTGAGCTACACCGGCTTGACATTAGAAGTTTATATAACACTGCCCAAAAAATGTCAATACATCAATTCGGAATGCTTCCGTCAATTGTGACTACTATATTTTTTATCTCCGGGAAGTTGAAGGAGATTGTCTTTTCCAAAATTCGGATGCTGTCCCTGAAGTTAAGGCCGCTGTGAGCAGATGGGAACATGGCTTCAGGACTGAGATCAGCATAGAGTACGCCGTCCCGGAGCAGTATATGGTTAAGCTTTGTACCCTCTGGGAACACGCTGTCCCGTACCAGGAGTACCGGCCCAAGGAGCTCGTCCTTTATAAGAAGCTCCACATTGAGCTCAAGGTCGTGTTTTTCAGCTATAAGCCGGTGCTCCATGACCACTGCCTTGGCTACAGGCTCTACAAAGAAAAGGGTGCGCTCCACATAGACACTCTGACTCCTGAAGTAAAATACAGAAAAAACAACCAGGACTATGAGAGCAAGAAAAACTGTAATCTGGAACACTCTTTTCATTTTTTCCCCGAATGCTCGAAAGTATAGACAAAGTCTTTTATACCATTATAGATTCCATCGGATATTTTTTGCAAGTAGTTGGGGCTGGAGAGGAGCTCCCCCTCCTTAGGATTGGTGACAAACCCAATCTCTATGAGGATTGCCGGCATCTTTGTATTGCGCACTACAAACCAGGATTCCTGCTTTATTCCGCGGCATGGTATATCCTTCCCTATCTTATCCTTCATGCCCGACATTACAGACTTGGCCAGAAGCTCGCTCTCCATGGAAAGCTCCTCCTCTGTTATAGTGTTAACTGCAGAGAGAAGGTTCTTGTTGGTGGAGTCTATGGACTGGGAATCGACAACAGTACGTCGGTATTCCTGGGGCAGATACCATACCTCAAAGCCGTTGGCCTGCGGTTTAAGGGAGGCATTGGCATGGATAGAGACAAACAGGATAGTCTCGTTGGGTCCCAGCTTGACCCTATTTGCCATCTTCACACGCTCGTCCAGTGTCGGATATGTGTCTCCTGTGCGGCTCATAAGTATCTTTTTATCAGGATAGGTGGAAGTAAGCTTTGCACGCAGGTTCTTACCCACATCCAGAACTGCACTCTTCTCCATCACCTTGAAGGTTCTTCCGTTTTTCTTGTGGGTTCCTATAGCGCCAGGGTCTTTTCCGCCATGGCCTGGGTCTATGAATATTGCCGCCACACGGTGACCGCTGGTATCTTTCTTGACCGATGCACGCTGATAGCTGGTTATAGCCTTTGCCAAGGAGTCTGGCACCATGACCTTTCCATCCTTGATATAGATGGCATCCTGCCCTATCTTATCCCCTTTATCCGATACAACCCAGGGGATACCCGGAATAAAGTTATACACATAGCGGGAGGTGGAGAGCTGGCCGGTTCCTGTGCGGGAATCCCATATAACCTTGCCTGATATAGTCTTGGCAAAGGCGAAGATATCGGTATCGGCGGCAAAAAGGGATGCGGCTGCAAGGAAAATCAGTATGGTTAAGATAAGTTTTCTACCCATGCTGTTACTTCTCTTCCTCCGGTTCCCGATGCCAGTTTTCTACCATTATCCGGCTGCTTTGAACAAAACGTGTGCTGTTCCGCTCCACCCAGGCAGCAGTCTCTTTATACTCTGCCATGGCCACCATCGGCCCTTCTCCAGACCTGAATATATAGCTGAAGATTCCCGATTTAGGCAGGTAAGCAAAGTTATCCTTGATCCGTACTGCCAGGTTCCGCAGGTAGAAACGGCGGTAATCCTGGTCTATGGTCTGGTCATCCTGCTTGAAATCGCTGGTATAGTAGATTCTGAACGATGCATTGAGAACTATTCTTTCGCCCCACAGCCAGCTGCGGAAGCCGAAATCCATCTTCTGCCAGAAGCTGCTGTTCATCTCGGAGTCGTAGCCCCCGGTCATCTGGAACAGCTTTTTATTGTAAATACCGGCATAATCGAAAGGATAAAGGGCAGCTGTCCCGGTCTCAATTGCTGTCATAGGAATAGTCTTCACAGTACGCATACTGCTTGCCGGGGTCGGTATGGAAGGGATAAGGTCTCCTTGGTGGCTGTACAGCATAGGGACAGAGCAGACAGCACCGCTATCCTCCACCTCTCTTATGAACTTAGGGGAGAAGAGGGTCTTAAGCTGCATATCGTTCCAGATTACAGCTACAAAAGGATAGCTGGCAGCACTTATGCCTATGTTTATCTGCTCGCCTGGGTTTACAGCTGTGTCGGTTATAAGGGTCTTTACCTCTGGGACAGCCTCCATTCTCCTATGGGCAGAGCTTTCTATCGAGATAACCTCGGCAAACCCATATTTATGGGCCTGAAGCGCAGACCGCCCCCTGCCTAGCACCAGAAGAGTCCATGGTATTGTATGAGGGGTTTTATTCTGTTTTTCCCCGCCTGAAATTGTATATGATGTACCGGTCATCACTGTTCCCTATTCACATTTATCGTCATTTCGGTGCCGATATTGACTAAATTATTTGTATATGATATTTTTTTTGAACATATTATTACAGAATTTATATTAGGAGGACTATTGGCTGAAAAGGAATTAAGAATTAATGAGGGTATAAGAGTTAGAGAAGTTAGACTGTTGGATGAAAACGGCGAACAGAAAGGCGTCGTATCAATTCAGGAGGCACTTACTTTAGCGCAGGAACGGGGCTACGATTTAGTTGAGGTGGCACCCCAGGCCAATCCGCCAGTCTGCAAGCTGCTGGATTATGGAAAATATGTCTTTGACCAGGAGAAAAAGCTCAAGGAGTCAAAGAAGAAGCAGAAGCAGATTAAAATAAAAGAAGTAAGAATGCAGCCATTAATCGAAATACATGACCTGCAGTTCAAAACCAAACACGTTAAAGAATTTCTCGACGAAGGAAACAAGGTAAAGATCACCGTAAGGTTCAAGGGACGCCAGCTGGCCCACACCGAGATCGGAAGGGAGACACTGGAGAAGATCCTGGAGCTTTTGAACGGTGAGTACGTTCTGGACAAGGCCCCGATGATGGAAGGCCGTTATATGTCCATGTTATTGAGTCCAAAGGGCAAAAAATAGGAGGCGTCTAATGCCAAAAATGAAGACTCGCAAATCTGCGGCAAAAAGATATTCCTTTACTGGAACAGGAAAAATCAAGTACAAGAAGATGGGCTTGCGTCATATTCTGACCAAGAAGTCAACAAAACGGAAGAGAAACCTTAGACATTCTGGAATCCTCAGCAAGGCTGAGCAGGCAAGAGCAAAGGTTTTGATGCCTTACAGTTAATCATAATTAAAGGAGTTAGATTATGCCAAGAGCAGTAGACGGAACAAGACGTCATGATAGAAGAAAGAAAATTTTAGAGAGAGCAAAAGGATTCAGAGGCTCAAGAAGCCTGCTTTTCAAGACTGCAAAAGAGACTGTAGCAAGAGCGCTCCAGAATTCATATGACCACAGAAAACAGAGAAGAAGACACTTCAGATCACTCTGGATTGCCAGAATCTCCGCAGAGTGCAGAAACCAGGGAACTACATATTCACAGTTCATGAACGGCCTTGCAAAGGCAAATATCGTTCTTAACCGGAAGGCACTTTCCAACATGGCTATCGAGGACAAGGCTGCTTTCACAGCACTTGTAGAAAAAGCAAAAGAAGCCCTTAAGGCTTAATGGAGTATAGGATGAGCATAATGGAACAGATCAAGGCATTGGAAGACCGCATTGCAAAAGCAATCGAGATGATCAAGGCACTCAGAGCCGAGAACGCACAGCTCCGGACCAACCTTTCAAATGCAAAGATGAGGGAAGAAGAACTGGAGAGCATTGTCTCCTCTCTTAAGAGCGGAAATGATGAAGTTGAGAACGAACTGGCCAACGCCATCAAGATTTTTGATGACTTCGACAACCTGGAGCCTGTTTCCAGCACTCCATCCCATGTTAATGAAGTCAAGAATGCCCAGAGCGCATTCTCCTTCTCAGCTCCACAGGAAGAGAGCCTGAATATCCAGCTGGGTCCAGACGACAACGCACCTGGCAAGGATCAGCTCAATATTTTCTGACCTTAAGCTGATATGAGCAACACTTTCAAAATTAACTTATTAGGGTCCTCGTTCTCATTCCAGACGAATGAGGATCCTGATTATATCAACAGAATCCTTTCATACCTGGAACAGGAAATAAATAAAGCACAATCATCATTCAATATCAAAGAACCCTTGAAAATATCTTTATTAACTTGTATAAATTTAATAGATGAGCTTTTCAGGGAGCAGACCTCCTCAGAAAAAGACAGAACCGATGCAGAGGCATTGGCTCAGAGACTCATCAGCAGCATAGATGCTGCACTGACAGAAGAAGAATAAGAGTGCCTGCGGAGTGCGGGCGGAGTGAAAATCTCTTGGAGCAAACCATAGTAAAAGGGATTTTTCCAGGATCAATTGACATTCCTTTGGGAATACTCATGCAATCTGAGGACTAAAAACCCACCTGAACAATGAGTTCAAGAGATTATCTCCAAGCGGCTTTGCGGGTTTTTATATCAGGATGGAGAGATTATGGCTAAACGCCTGGCTTGGCTGCTTATTGCAGCCTGCCTGATTCTTACAGCATGTACCACAACATCAACTCAGAAGAAAGAACCAGCTCCAGAGGCTGTGCCCGAAGTAAAGGAGCAGCCAAAGGCAGAAGAACCAAAAGCAGAACAGCCTAAGATTGAAAAGCCCGAGAAAGAAAAACCCCAAGAAGTAAAAGAAACAGCTAAGGAAGAAATAACTAAGGAAGAAGAACCTGCAAAAGAGATAGAGCAGCCGAAGGAACAGGAACCGACCAAAGAGATAGAACAGGTTAAAGAACCTGCAAAAACCAAACAGAAAGAGCAGAAAAAAGAACATAAGAAATTAAAGGGTAAAGGAAAATCTCAAGAGAAGAATAAGGCAGAAGAGACAGACAAAGAGAAAGAACAGGAGCAGCAGAGCGCCGAAACCGGCATTAAGTTCACAAAGATTCATGTCCCCCTTAAAGAAATAAAGAAAGAAAACGGTCAAATCACATCTTCATCGGTCTACACCTATGGGCAGGATAAGCTGAATCCTGTACGGGTAGAGATATATGATATCCACAATGAGCTTATTGAGCAGGTGGTAACTGAAAAAATCGAGGTGCGTACCGAACGGAAGCGCTACCTGGATAAGGACAACAATATTATCCGCTACTATGTAATAAACAGGAACGAGGCGGGCAAGATATCGGAACAGCTGCTTTTCAACGGCTCTAACAAGCTTATCGCTATTGAGGAATACGAATACAACGATGCAGGACGTACTGCTGAATGGCGTATCTACAACGGCAGCAAGACCCTGCTCTCCTACAATATTTACTCCTACACAAACGGCAGGAACACCAGGGTGGACAGCTACAGCTCAAACGGTATCCTGTCGGAATATTTTATAAATGAATTTGATAAGAATGGAAACCTGATATGCGAAAGTGCCTACGACAAGGACGACAACCTTCTGGCACAGCACAGGTCCACATTCCGCAACGGCCTTATATACCGGGAGGAATTCCAGGGCGAAGATAAAAAATTGCAGTGGTATATAACCTATACCTATTCGGAACAATATCTGAAAGTGCTTAAAACCACTTATTCAGGCGATGGCAGAGAGCTGGAGCAGCTTGAACAGAGCTGTATCCTGTACGACAAATAGGAGGACCCGATGAGAAAGTTATTTGCATCTGTCCTTCTGACCATCTGTATAGTTCTGCCGCTGAGGGCCGGCACCTTCGACCAGTCTATGACCATGCTGCGGATAGTGGAGCAGTCGGATCTGGAATATAAGACAGAGCTGCTGGATAATGCATTTGATAAATCTGACCGGCTTGCAGGTGCCTATGCATCAGCAAAGCTTAAAGATACAATGAACGGAGAATTCGCAGACCAGAGCGAAGAGGCTGTTGATGCCTTCAAGAAAGTCCTTATAGCACGGATCGGAGAAACCAACCTTCTCGAGGATGCAGAGATAATCTTCACTATTTTCCAGGAATCAGACAACAACCAGCTGGTAAGAGAAGCTGCCGAATCCCTTGGAAAGATTGGTGCAGTACAGTATGAAAACAACATAGCAGAGCTTCTGGAAGACTCAAACAACAAACAGTATTTCCTCCTTACCCAGGGCTACGACAATGTTCTTAAAGAGAATGAGAAAACTGCATGGTCCTGCGTGCTGGCACTGGAAAGCCTCCATGTCAAATCCAGCTACGAACCTCTTTTCTACGCCCAGATGAGCGACTATTCCAAGGAGTCAGGGGTACAGGAGCGTGCTGCCAAGGCCATGACTGTCATTGTGCGCAATCCAACCTCTATCCTCAAGGATATATCAGACAGGGAGCACAGTTCAAAGGGACGCACCCTTATACTGGATATAAGCCGTAAATCAAATGCACTTGAGGTGCAGAAGGTGGATCTGGCGGCCTATATCTTTGCCGAGACTATCATCAACGACTATGAGTTCGGCGATTATATGCTCAATGCCTGCACCACCATCGAGAAATCCCCTTACAAGGTAAGAGGAACCGAGGCTGCAATCAAGAAGATTCTCTACGGCTCTTACAGCCTGACATTCACAGACCTGGCCATAAAGGCTGCACCACACTGCCAGAACGGAGTAAAGGTTCTTTCTGATTATCTTAAGGAACAGAACAAGTATACCCGGGAAGGGGCAACCAAATATGAAAACCATAAAATTGTTCTTATGGTGATCAACTCCCTTGGAAATTCTGGAGATGCCAATGCCGCAGATCAGCTTATAGTAGCCAAGAATGCAGGATGGCCGCCGGAGATTGCACAGGCCGCAGACATCGCACTGAATAATCTGCTCTCTAAATAATCACATAAGGCTTAAAGGATCTACATCCGATTCAACATAGACCCCTGAAGGAGCTTTATAAGCAGCAAAAGCTGCAGAAAGAATGCCATGGGCAGCGGCAAACTTATCTGTGTTTATTATAATCTGATATCTGTAGTTGTCTGAGATTACTGCCAGAGGACATTCTGCCGGCCCAAGCATCTGGAACCGGAACCCAGAAGGCTGCATCTGAGTAAGAAGCTGAGCAAAATCGGAAGCAGATGAGGAAGCCTTCTCCTGGTTCTTGCTGCGGAACACAAAGCGGAAAAGCCTCGAGAAAGGTGGGAAACCCAACATCTGCCGAGACTGAAGCTCCTGCTTATAAAAACCTTTCTCATCCAGCGTAGCGGCACAGGCTATAGCATAGCTCCCTGGCCTATATGTCTGGATTATTACCTTGCCATCGGCAGAAAAGCGGCCGGACCTGCCCGACACCTGGGTAAGCAGAGAGAATGTCCGCTCGGCAGAGCGGAAGTCTGGCATCTGCAGCGTAGTATCGGCCAGAATTATTCCCACCAGCGACACCTTGGGGAAATTGAACCCCTTGGCCACCATCTGGGTTCCTAAAAGAATATCAGCCTCCCCTTTTGCAAAGCTGTCCAGCACTGCCTTGGTACGCCCCTTGTTAGAGGCGGTGTCGCTGTCCAGGCGGAGGGTTTTCAGGTGGGGGAAAAGGCGCTGGATATCATCCTCTATCTTCTCGGTGCCAAAGCCGCCATACCCCACCTGAAGCGAGCCGCACTGCGGGCAGGATCGCTCTGGGCGCTGGGAGTAGCCGCAGTAATGGCATATAAGAAGGCCCCTGTCCTTATGATATGTAAGAGGTATGGAGCAGTGGGTGCACTTGGCCTCGTAACCACAGTCGATACAGGAGAAGTTGTAGAAGAACCCTCTCCTGTTAAGGAACAGGATAACCTGCCTCCCCTCGCCGCATACCCGGGAAATCTCTTTCCTGAGCACATCAGAAACAGCATAGTGCTCCTTGCTCATATCTACAACCTGTATCTTAGGAAGCTGTCCACCAGAGACACGTTTTGTAAGGGAAATCCTGGTTATAGTCCCCTTCTCCATCAGATAATAGGCCTCCACCGATGGTGTTGCACTTCCCATGACCAGCTTTGCATTCTCTTTTTTAGCCCTGTACATTGCAACCTGACGGGCGTGGTAACGTGGAGAAGAGCCTGATTTATATGAGTTCTCGTGCTCTTCGTCTATTATGATAAGCCCCAGGTTCTGGACCGGAGCAAAGATACCGCTACGTGCCCCTATGACTACCTTTGCCGCTCCGCTCTGTATACGGCGCCACTGCTTAAGACGCTGGGCTGGAGTCAGGGCTGAATGGAGTACTGCAACAGTATCGGCAAACCTCTTCTTGACAGCATCCACCATCTGGTGGGTCAGTGCAATCTCTGGCACCAGATAGATAATTCCCTTCCCCTCTTCCAGCATCTTTTCTGCCAGGGTAAGGAAAACCTCGGTCTTTCCGCTCCCTGTTATTCCGTGGATATAGAAAAGGGATTCTTTCCCTTTCAGGATACTCTCCACAGCATTCTGCTGCTCTTCGGTAAGGGTTATTGAACCAGGAAGACCATAGGAGCCCTCCATCTCGTCCTCAAGATCTTTCTCCCGTTTGCCACCGGGAAGCATTGCATATAAAGCCTCGCCCCAGCCGCACATATACATATCGGCAATCCAGAGGGCGGTCTGCCATGTGGAGCTGTCGAACAGAGGATCAGACTCCATTATTTTTGTTATAGATTTAAGGTTTGATACATCTTCATCCAGCTGCTCGGCAACCTCTACCACAAAACCCTGAACCTCTCTGCGGCCAAATGGAGCTTTGACCCGCATTCCCACACCACACTCCCCTTTTTCGGGCGGAAGGTAGGTGAATACTTTTTTAAGAGGGAGGTTGAAGGCTACTTTAATGTACATTCTTTATCTCTTCAAGCTCGGCCTTAAGCCGTCTAAGGTCGTCCCACACTGGCTTTCGCAGGGTCGGATCCCGAAGTACTGCACTGGGGTGATATGTAGGAATAAGGGGAATTCCCTTGAAGCTGTATGTCCTGCCCCGCAGCCGGCCGATTCCGGCCTCCTGTCCTGAAAGGACAGCCGATGAGATACGGCCGACTGTAAGAATGAACTTAGGTTTAATTAATGCAATCTGCTGTTCCAGATATGGAAGACAGGCTTCTATCTCATCGGGCTGCGGGTCTCGGTTCATAGGGGGACGGCATTTCACCACATTGCCGATAAAACAGTTGGTGTGGCGGGAAAGCCCTATGGCATCGAGCCACTTGTCCAGGTACTGCCCTGCCTTTCCCACAAACGGAAGCCCCTGCACATCCTCGTCGGCTCCAGGCCCTTCGCCCACAACCAGCACATCCGGATTGAGCACACCCATTCCAGGCACCACATTCTTTCTTTTCTCGCACAGACGGCATTTGCCGCACTTAGCTATCTGCCCTGCGATTTTATCAAGGGAGTCGGGCTCTTCCTTTTTCAGCATCATCTCTGGCACCTTGCGGTCCGATATCATGCCGTACTGTATATAGTCTTGAGTATTGTTTATCAGTTTATAAATTTCAGAATCAATGCTTCCCATATATCACCTGGTCAAGGAACAGCCCTTTTGCCGGAGCGCAGGCCCCTGCGGCAGAGCGGTCCTGTGCGTCAAGTACAGACCTCATGGCAGAGCTGTCTGCCCCTTTTTCATATAAATCAAGCACAGTGCCTACAATGGAGCGCACCATGCGCCTTAAGAAGCCGTCGGCAGATATCTTGAAAACAGTGTAGCCCTGGCTTTGATAAAAGACTGCGGAATTCACTCTCCGTTCCATGGGGTAGCCCTCCTCCATAACAGAGGCGAAGGAGGCAAAGGAATGTTTTCCTACCAATGGTGATGCCAGCTCATTAAGCCTGTTTATATCAAGCTTCCCTTTAACAGTAAGGGAGTACCGTTCAAGCCAAGGATAGCTTAAGGCTCTTGGCAGCATATAGTATTTATAAATCCGCTCTGTGGCATCGTAGCGGGCATGAAAACTGCCATCCACAGCCTCGCTCTTAAGAATTCTAATGTCTGCAGGGAGAAATGAGTTCAGAGCCTCTCTGAACTTATCCGGCGGCATAGTCATGTCAGTTATAAAGTTGGCACACTGTCCCCTGGCATGAACCCCCGAGTCGGTACGTCCTGCCCCTGTTATCTTTACAGAACAGCCATGCAGTTTCTCCAGAGCCTTCTCCATGCGTCCCTGTATTGTGTCATCATCATTCTGGATCTGCCAGCCGCAGTAAGCTGTCCCATCATATGCTACAGTAAGCTTGATATTTGCCAAGGCTTACCTCTTTTACTGCGCTGGTTTTTCGGCTGGAGCAGCAGAGGCAGGAGTTGCAGGAGCATCTGCATTCTGTGAAGCTTCCGGAGCAGGTGGTTCAACTGCAGGCTCTGCCTGAGGTGTTATGTTCTTGGAAGTTACAGTCACCTCCACAGTTTCGGGAGAGAATCCCACCATATTCATCCCCTTTGGTATTGCAGGCTTAAGAGGAAGAATATAGGTTCCAGGCTCCTTTATACTCCCCAGTTCTGCCACCAGCTTCATGGAAGAGGCCGATATAGTATCTGCCCTCTGGCTGTTGACCTCCAGTTTTATAGAACCGGCCTGAACATTACGCACTGCAGTAAGGTCATCGGGACAATGAGCCAGAAGGATTGTCACATTCTGGACAGTCCTTACAACCATAATCTTGGCTATACTGAGTGAAAGCCTTACATCATTATTAAGGACACGGACAAATTTATTGCTGTTCTCAACTCCAACCTGGACAGAGAAGTTATCGGAGTGACCATCCAGATCTACCGAAGTAGTCTTGAATGATGCGATGGAATCAAGCACGCTCTCAGGTCCTTCAACTGTAACAGAGTCAGGTGAGAGGAGTGTGCCGGAAATCTCATAGCCCTCGGCCGGAGTACCTCTTATCACAGGCTCCAGCGGAATACGCTTAATTGTCCTGCGCTCGAATGCCAGACTTATCTGGTTAGGGGTAATATGAAGCTCCAGCGGTGTTATGTAAAGGGCGCTTCCACTGCGCTCCACCTTTATCGGCCGCACATGGTTTCCTTTTTCGGCGACATTGGTGAAATCTGCATAAGCAGTAAGGTCAGAACCCTGGATAGAATAAATATCATCCTTGTTTCCACGGAGCAATACTTTAATAGTCCGGGGGATATCCTGAACAATCAGATATTCGGTATTTGTATAGAGCTTGAAAGGAATATTCACAGTACGTTCATCTATCTGGCTCATTCTGTGGAAAAGCACCACGATAACTGCAATGGCAAAACAGAAAAGCTTGGCAGCCCAGTTCCGGGTGATAATCTTGAATGCTCTTCCAAATTTCATTCCTCATCCTCCCCGCTGTCGCTCTGGGAAAGTCCCAGTACCACCAGGTTGTTCAGTGTGCTTAAGAGCTCATCATGCTTAAGCTCGTAACAGAGATTCGAGTTATATGCAAGAGAGATTGCACCAGTCTCCTCGGAGACGATAAGGACAACTGCATCGGTGGTCTCAGCAGTTCCCAAAGCAGCCCTGTGACGGGTTCCAAAGCTTTTTCTTATTCCCTTCTGCTCAGAAAGAGGCAGGAAACAGCCTGCAGCAACAATCTTCTTTCCATCAATGATGATAGCACCGTCGTGCAGCGCAGTATCCTTTCCGAATATGGTGACAATAAGACTTGAAGAGATATCTGCATTCAGGATTGTTCCTGTATCTATTATGTTCTTGAGTCCAGTCTGGCGGGCAAAGACCATCAGAGCTCCCCTCTTCATGGACGAGAGTATCTCGGCAGCGCTCACCACAGACTCAACCTCGGTTCCAATTGTGCGGTGGCGTCTCTGGAGGAAACGGCTCTGCCCCACTTTTATAAAGAAGTTACGGATCTCCGACTGGAATATGATTACTACAATGATGATAAGGGCACCAGCCAGTCTGTTAAGGATCCAGAGTATGGTGTCCAGCTTAAGGACATATGCAAGAGCATAGAGAACTCCGGCCACAACCACACCTTTTATGGCAGGGAGGGCTTTGTTCTGGAGAAGTATCTTATAGACCTGATAGATCAGAAAAGCAAGGACAACCATATCCAGGAATGGCCGGATATAGGTTGTGAAGAAAGAGATTAAACTTTCCAATCGTCACCTCCTGACTTCGATATCTCCAAGGGCAAAGAGCATCTTAACAATATCAGATGTCTCCCTCACATCATGAACCCTTAGGACAGCAGCGCCATGGACTGCAGCAAAAGCATTGACTGCAAGTGTCCCGGCCAGCCTGCCTTCCACATCAGCACCAGTCACCGCCCCTATAAAACGCTTACGGGAGCACCCTATCAGAACTGGATAACCCAGCTTGACAAGCTGCTCCATATTGCGCATCAGAAGCAGATTGTGCTCAGTATCCTTTCCAAAGCCAAGGCCTGGATCCAGGGTGATCCTCTCTTTCGGAATCCCCGCCTCCACAAATGCCTCGGCACGGGACACAAGATAACCCTTAACCTCTGAAACCACATCAGAATACAGAGCTTTCTCCTGACTGTGCATTAATATAATATCACATTTATAATTTTTTACAATTTCTAATATTGAAAAATCGTAGGTTCCGGCAGAAATATCGTTTACAATGTCGGCACCTGCATCCAGAGCAGCCTTTGCAACGCTCCCCTTGCGGGTATCCACCGATATGGGGAGTTTGGTGTGCTTCCGTATCTCCTCTATGGCAGGGATGATACGCTTTATCTCCTCTTCGGCCTCCACCGGGGTGAATCCAGGCCGGGTGCTCTCTGCCCCTATGTCGATGATGTCAGCTCCAGAGCTCTCCATCTCGAGGGCTGCCTCAAGGGCAGAAAAGGCCGACTCCTTCCTGCTCTTGGCATAGAAGGAGTCCGGTGTCACATTGAGTATCCCCATAACAAGGGGCATCTTCTTTTTTTTGTAAAGGGAGGAGATAAGACCCATAGCGTGTTATTCGCCGATCTCCTCTGCAACCAGGTTTGTGGTGCTGTACATCTTGCGTAAAAGCGGCTTCTCGATCTTTCCGGTCGGGTTACGCGGAACCTTTGCAAAGATTATCTTCTTAGGCCGCTTGTAGCGTGGTAATCCTTGAGCAAAATCGTTTATCTCATCCTCGGTGCAGGTCATCCCCTCCTTGATCTCGATGATGGCACCTGCAATCTCTCCGAGCCGCGGCTCAGGGAAGCCGATTACAGCCACATCCTTTATCTTGTCGAACTTGCGGAGGAAGTTCTCAATCTCCACTGGGTAGAGGTTCTCGCCTCCGGTGATGATGACATCCTTCTTCCGGTCAACCAGATAGATGAAGCCATCCTCATCCTCCTTAGCCATATCGCCGGTGAAGAGCCAGCCGTCTGCAAGTGACTCAGCTGTAGCTTTCGGGTTCTTGTAGTAGCATTCCATGACGCCGGGACCTTTTACTGCCAGCTCGCCTACCTCGCCCTGCTTGACATCGTTGTGCTTGTCATCCACAATCCTTGTCTCCCACAGGTAGCCGGCCTTGCCGATAGCGCCAACCTTGTGTACATTCTCCACCCCAAGGTGGACACAGCCTGGTCCGATAGACTCGGAAAGGCCATAGTTGGTGTCGTACTGATGATGAGGGAACACCTTGAGCCACCGCTGTATAAGGCTCTGAGGCACAGGCTGTGCGCCGATGTGCATAAGGCGCCACTGGTCAAGCATATAGTGTTCCAGCTTTATGCGGCCTGAATCTATTGCATCAAGGATATCCTGTGCCCATGGAACAAGAAGCCATACTATGGTGCATTTCTCTTCTGTAATAGTGCGCAGGATCCACTCCGGCTTGATACCTTTAAGGAGCACAGCACGGCTTCCTGCAAGAAGGCTTCCGAACCAGTGCATCTTGGCACCGGTGTGGTACAGAGGAGGAATGCACAGGAAGACATCATCACGGGTCTGGCCGTGGTGCTTCTGCTCCACTATGCATGAGCTTATGAGCGAGCGGTGCTTGTGCAGGATCGCCTTCGGGAATCCTGTGGTGCCGGATGAGAAGTAGATGGCTGCAAGATCATCCTCGGTGAAGAGCACAGGAGGTTGATCGGCCGAGAAATAATGCATGAGATCGAAGAAGTTTTCGGTATAGGAAGGGCCGTTCTTTCCAATAAAGAACTGGTATCTTACCTTTGGAATCCTGTCCTGGATCGCATCCATACGCTCAATGAACTCAGGTCCGAAGACTAACACTTCAACATCGGCCAGGTCAAGGCAGTAGGTAATCTCTTCGCTTGAGTAGCGGAAGTTCATAGGAACCACAATGCAGCCCGCCTTGAGGATTCCGAAGTAAATCGGAAGATACTCCAGGCAGTTCATCATAAGGATTCCCACCTTAGTGCCCCGCTTGAGACCACGGCTTAAAAGAAGATTTGCAAAGCGGTTTGCCCTTCGTTCAAAGGAGCGCCAGGACATCTCTCTTCGGTATGGGGCATCCTGAGTTCCCTCGATAAGGCTGGCCTCACGCCATGTGACAGCCTTGTCCCTGCTCTCAGAGGGGTTGATCTCCACCAGTGCGCACTCCGCACCATACAGCCTTGAATTGCGTTCAAGAAGCTCAGTAATAACCATAAAATGCTCCTAAAAATGTAATCCCGGTGTTTACAAAAAGAAAACACAGAGGGCGAGAGTTCCCGCGGTACCACCTCTGTTTGCCCATCCCTCGCAGGAGGAGCCTTATAAGGTACAGACATACCCTTGCGCTGTAACGGGCGTACCCGGCGACCTCTACTCCACCTTGGAAGTGTTTCAAAGCGCTGCTCGGAAATGTAATTCGGAGCACCGGCCTCCACTGCCTTGCACCATCCGGCAGCTCTCTTTGAAGGTTATCGGCGTCCTACTGGTTTTTCGTCACCGCATTTATAGCTTTTTTTACCACAAACAGTTGGTTTAGTCAATAACAGCCAGCAGTGAGTACCAACCTCGATTAGGTGCGATTCCCTACGGGTCGCAATATCGACTGGTTTAAAAACTGGTTGATTTTGTCAAAGGGTTGTGTTATTATATTAACAGGAGGCATATATGGCATTGGCAGTAATCGATATCGGCGCATTCGATGCAAAGACCCATTTCTCCGAGCTGCTCCGCAAGGTGCAGGAGGGGACAACTGTGCGCATCTCCAAGAATGGCAAGCAAGTGGCAGTCCTGCAGGGAGAGATTAAATTACAGAACGCAGCAGCAATGGAAGCCCACAGACGCATCATGAAGATATCTTCGGAATTATCCTTCAAAATGGAGAAAGAGGGGATTGCTCCTCTTACAGCTTCTGATATCAAGGAGATGAGGGATTATGGAAGAAAATATTGACACATTCCCCTGCTTTGTTGCAGACACCTCTTTCATGGCAGCATACCTTCTTAACGGAATCTGTGATGATGAGCTATCAGACTGCGTGAAGGACATTGAATATATAATCACACACAACGGCCAGATCCATGTGCCACAGCTTTTCTGGTACGAGATTGGAAACGCCCTGCTCTGCCGTACCCGCAGGAGAAACTCAAAGCAGATACCTCTCTCAAAAGCTGATGCAAGAGACCTTATGTTCAACCTGCAGCAGCTGCCTATTGTAACCGATATCCAGAGTACCGGAGAGATACGGCAGCGGATCTTTGACCTGGCCTCGGAGAACGGGCTTACTTACCACGATGCCTCATATCTTGAGCTTGCCCGCCGCCTGTCAGTCCCTCTTAAAACATACGACAAGGGGCTGCAGAAGGTGTAAAAATTAATGACAAAAACAGCAAGTTGAGATAAGATAAACATAAGGAAAACTTTATGAGAAAGACAATCAGATTATTTTTAAACATTTTATTTTCTGTTTATATTCTTTCGGGATTTTTAGCTGCTGGAAACAATGCAGCTGCCCTTCCGCTTAAAGCTGAGCGGCCAGGTTTTGAAATCTTGCCTATTTCCGACGAACTCTTTTTCAGGATGCAGCAGGGAAACACCTTCAAGGAGAACTGCATTGTGCCACGTGAGGATTTGCGTTACATACAGGCATTACACAAGGATAAGGATGGCAATGTGCACTTAGGCGAGATGGTGGTGCACCGCCTTATTGCCGAGGATGTGCTTGAGATTCTGGAAAATCTGTATGATGCAGGCTACCCTATCGAGCGCATGGTGCTCCCCGACAATTATATGGCAGATGATGAGATTATGATGAGGGACAACAATTCATCATGCTTCAACTTCCGCTTTATATCCCACACCACCACAGTATCAAAGCATGGTCTGGGGATGGCAGTTGACATCAACACGCTGTACAATCCGTACCATAAAATGGTGAAGAATGCAGATGGTACCCAGAAAGAAGTGATCGAGCCTGCCACAGGAAAACCATACCTTGACCGCACAAAGAAGTTTGATTACAAGATTGTCAAAGGCGACCTCTGCTACAAGCTTTTCACCGAGAAAGGCTTTGAGTGGGGCGGCAACTGGGATGACAGAAAAGACTATCAGCATTTTGAGCTCCCCACAAAGATAACAAAGGTTTGGTCAGAAAAGTATCAGAAGAAATAAGCGGAGAATGGAAATGAATTCAAAGATGTTTCAGGTTTCGACATTGCAGTCATTGGCTTTAGGATATTCGCGGAAAGTCATAACAGTCGGCGAACTGATGAAACATGGCGAGACCGGCCTTGGAACATTTGAGGATGTGAACGGAGAGATGATTGCCATTGACGGAAAATGCTACCGGGCTATGGAGGACGGAACAGTTGAGGAATCATCCGGCACCAGGGGCGTTCCTTTCTCTTCCGTAGCATTTATGGACAACTGCAGGGAATTTGAGCTTTCCGGCAATTATGATATGACAAGCCTTAAGAATGAGCTGAACAACCGCATAGAGGAAGATTTCGCCCTGAACAGCATGCATGTCATACAGATACATGGCACATTTGAAAAGATCTATGCCCGTTCGGAGGCCCCTTACAGAGCACATCATGTGACACTGAAAGAGATGCTTGATACCACACAGAAATCCTTTGAGTTCAGCAATATAACAGGAACTCTTGTGGGAGTCTATTACCCGGACTACATGGACGGAATCAATGCATCAGGCTGGCATCTTCATTTTATAAACAATGAACGGACAAAGGGTGGCCATGTGTATGAGATTAAGATGTCGCATGGAAATGTCCGGCTCTCCAGAAAAAACTGCATAGAGATCCAGCTGCCGAACGACCCCGCCTTTGACACTTATGCCCTTAAAACCGCATCAAAAGATGAAATTAAACACGTAGAACAGGGAAAACACTGAGCACCCACCCCTGATGTTCAGTAATTACAAGGCACAGCAGGCTGTCCATGGCAGTGCCCGCCTGAACCATTGTGGACTGTACCTACAGGCATAGGTATATCGGACAGCTTTCTGAACAGGGTTCAGAATGACATTTTGTAAAAATGTCGCTGACTGGCCGAGATACCTTTTGCCTGTGTACAGGAGCACGCCTGGTGAAGGTGGGTACTGCAAATGGCCAGCTGGCTGTGCCGTTATAATAAAAAAAACCGGGGTGGGTGCCCCGGCTTTGTTTACGCGTGACTATATATTTTTCATTAAACGTATGGAATGATGTTTCTGATGTTCTTCATCCGTTTTGCAAGGAGAAGGACAACAAATGGAGTAAGAGCGATAGGAACTACATCTGCGATTCCGATCCACATTACACACCATGTATATTCAAGGCCTGCAAAGTATGCCAGAGATGCGCTGGTGGAGAGGATCATGAGGATACCGAAGAGTACGCTGAGGAAGAGGCTCTTCCAGATAAATGCGCTCTTATTTGCATCGATAAGTTCTACCAGGTCGATCTTTCCATTCTTAAGATGGAAGTATGCAGGGAAGAATGCAGAGAGACCTACTGTGATACCATCTGCAATCGGTGAATGCAGCGGGATGAAGTTTCCAGACAGCAGAGCCCATACGATGGTTCCGATATAACCTGCGAAGAAACCTGATACCGGTCCAAAGAGATAGCCGATAACCGGAATGATGAAAGCGAATGTCCTGAAGTGAACTGCTCCAGGAATAAGTGGAATTGGGCACAGGTATGCCCAGAGAACTCCAGTCAATACACCAAATACTACGAAGAAGATGATATTGACGAACGAGAATTTTTTAGCCATGTTTCCCTCCTGATCAATAATTTATATCTGCAATTTCGCTGAATATATTAATAAGCTTCTTGCACGCGTAATCAAAAAGCTTTTTCCCCTTTTCTGCTGTGGCAAATGTTGGAGCTCCTATAACTCCGCTCTTTGTCACATCGTTGGTCTTCCAGCCCGCATTTACCGGTCCGAAGACTGTCACATACTTGTCCCCCTTGAAGCAGTCGGCAGGATCCTCGTCCACAGCCTTGTCCATATAGACCAGGTCGGGCCGGGCTGCCAGCATAAGGCTGGTCTCTAGCTCGCAGGCATGGAAGACACCATACATGCCGGACTCCTTAAGCCCCTTGAGGCCGTCGGCCCAGAAGTCGGTGAACCACCAGTCGAACACAAAGACCTGCAGACCGAAATCTATGCGCAGATCCCTGCTTATAAGGTTTGCCATATCTGTGTTTCCGCCGTGGCTGTTGAAGAGCACCAGCTTCTTGAAGCCGTGATGCGCTATTGCACCTGCAATATCATAAATCATTGAGTAATAGGTCTTTGCCTTGAATGTGAGAGTACCGGGGAAACACATGTGCTCGTTGCTCTTTCCTATAAGAAACTGAGGGGCAAAGATAAGGTTTCCCTTCTCGAACTTCTCCCCTTCTATAATCTTGTCGATCAATGTGGAGAGGATGATAGCATCGGTTCCCACCGGAAGGTGCGCACCATGCTGCTCGGTTGCAGAAAGCGGCAGAGCCACTATGCTCTTATCCTTATCCAGGGCCCCTATTTCATCCCTGGTAAGCTCTTCCCATCGTTTGATCATAAAACCTCCTTCTGCTCAGACCTGTATGTAGTACATGATTCTGAGCACTATAGTTATAGCGATTGCCACAACATTTGCAGCAATAAAATAAACATCAAGCCTGCTTGCCTTTATAGCTTTGTAAGCAGTCCGCTTGACCGAGAAATCCAGCTTGTAGTAGTGCATGGCCAGCGATATCGACTGTCCCTTGCTTATTACCCTGAACAGCAGCGGGAACGAGAATGTGACATAGTTCTTCACCTTGGTGACCCAGTTGCACTTGTCTATCTCGAGGCCCCGGGAGCTCTGGGCATCCATTATAGCCTGCAACTCCTTGATTGTGATAGGAATAATCTGGAAAATAAGGCCTATAGCAAATGCCACAGAATACGGGATATGCCACTTGCGGAGTCCCAGTATCATCTCGCTGAAGTTGGTAGTCAGAAGCACTGTATAGAAAGAAGAGATCATAAGGAAAATACGCAGGGAATAGACAGCACCCTTGTAGAAGTCGTACCAGTCGAAGCAGAATACATGCTGCTGCCCCACCCAGCTGAATGTAGTATGGAAGAATATAGGGCCACCCTCCACCTTCGGCTCCTGGAACAGCCCCAGGCACAGCCACAGCAGGAAGATGAAGAGAAGCAATATCTTGAGTTTCGAGAGGAGGATAAGGATATGCTCCCCGATATGGCAGCTCTTCCAGATAATCATGAAGAAGACAAGGAGGAATGCCAGCGCCACAAATGACTTTATCACACTGGTAAGGACAGCCATCACCACAAAGAATGCAAACTTGGTCCTCGGGTCAAGCTTATGGAGGAAGGAGTTGGAGTCGACGTACTTTAAGTAATCCATCACTCAGCCTCCTTGCTTCTCAAAGCCTTGGCCTCTTCCACAAACTCATCCACATTGTAGCAGATCTTATCAAAGCCCAGAGCCTTGGACATAACCACCACAGGCGGCATGGCAATATGTATCTTGTCGAAAATATCGTCCCTGAGTGCCATCTCCTCTTTTGTTCCCTGGAATATCTTCTTTCCGTTGTTCAGGATTATGGCATCATCCACAGCGCGGAACACCATAGGAATCTCGTGGCTTATAATGATTACTGTCTTCCCCTCTTCCTTAAGCCGCTTTATAAGAATCTCCAGCTCATCCATAAGGGAGCTGTCCATACCCAGGGTGGGCTCATCCAGTATAATCACATCTGCGCTGGAGAAAAGGACAGAGAGAATAGTAAGAATATGCTTCTTACCCATAGAGAGGTTGAGCGGGAATCTCTCTCTATCTTCCAGCAGGTTGTACTTGGTCAGGACCTCTGTTATCTTCTCTTTGTCGAAAGGTATGTTCTGCATTCTGGCGCAGAAGGTAAGCTCAGCCTCCACTGTCTCCTCGAAGAGCATGTGCTCAGGGTGCTGGAACACCAGTATTATGTTACGCGAGATCTGGGCTACCGATTTATTCAGGAGTGATTCTCCACGGTAGCGCACATCCCCGGTTGTAGGCTTATAAAGGCCGTTAAGATGTTTTACAAATGTGGTCTTGCCGCTTCCGTTCTGCCCCAGAATTGCGGTGATCTTCCCCTCCGGGATATTGGCATTCACATCCATAAGGGCGTGGAAGTTGTTGCCGAACACCTTCTCAAGGTTATGGACCGATATTATGCTCTCAGCTGTCTCCTCTGCCGGTGTATTGCCCTTGGAAAAGAGCTTTGTATTCACCATCATGGCAAGCTGGTTGAGGCCATCCTCCACGTTATAGAACATCTTGAGGTCCGGGAAATATGGAAGAAGCCCTCGGTAAAGCTCCACCTCCTGAGGGATGATGACACCCAGCCGGTGCTGGAGCTCGAAATCTTGGAAGAACTCCTCCTTGCTGCCGTCGAACACCACCTTGCCGTCAAGCATTCCTATGATGTGGTCAACTATGCCGGCAGACCATACCAGGTTGTTGTCCACAAGTATTACAGTATTTCCATCCAGACTTATCTGCTTGAGCACCATCTGGACAAGGCTCTTGCCATTGGGGTCCAGGGAGCTTACAGGCTCGTCCATGATAAGGATGTCGGGTTGCATTGCCAGAACCGATGCTATGCACACTGCCTGCCGCTGCCCTCCCGAAAGGTTTGCGACGCTCCTTGCCCGCAGGTACTGGAGGCTTAAGAGGTCAAGCACATAGTCCATTCTCTGGGCGATCTCGGCCTGTGGAATGCCCATATTCTCAAGGCCGAACGCTATGGCATCCTCAACTCCGTAGCCGAAAAGCTGGTTCTCCGGAGTCTGGCTTACTACGCTGATAAGGCTATCTTCCGGCTTCTGGAATGTGCCGGAGAGCTCCCCGTTGCTTATAAGGGTGGGGATAACCCCGCTTAAAATCTCAAGCAGTGTGCTCTTTCCACATCCGCTTGGACCTACTATGGCAGTGACTTTTCCCTGCTCTATGGAGAAGCTCACATTGTCAAGGACAGTCCGCCCCTCCTTGCTGTACTTATAACTTATGCCCTCTACCCTGAAGTCCATCTTTATACCTATCTGTCTGCTGTAACTGGGAATACGGGAAGTTCTTCGAGATATATGATATCCTTGCGGTTCTTTGCATCACCCTCGGCCAGAATGCAGGCCTTGCCCACAATATTGCCTCCGGCCTTCTCCACCAGGGTCTCCATGGCCTTGAGCGATTCGCCTGTGCTTATAACATCATCCACGATAAGGATCTTCTTGCCCTTGATCAGGTCGCTCTCCTCCCTGTCCAGACAGAGAATCTGCTTTTTCTTGGTGGTGATGGAATAGACCTCGGTGACAAAGGGGTCTGTCATATATGGCTTTACACTTTTACGCGCAACAAAATAGCGTTTCATGCCACGGAGACGGGCCAGCTCCTGAACCAGCGGAATACCCTTCGCCTCGGCAGTGATAAGGTAATCGGCCTCCGGCAGCCTGCCGTCCAGCACCTGAGCAGCCTTTACAACCAGCTCGGCATCTCCTAAGAGGACAAAGCTTGCGATATCCAGATTGTCTTCGATTCTTACGATGGGAAGCCTGCGGATGCAGCCTACGATGTTCATCTCATAATACTTGCCCATAACCCCCTCCTATATGAATTTTATAATAACATAGGTAAAAACACAATTGATATTTATTTATTAATTTAACTATTTTAAGAAACTGCCGATTAAATAGGTATGCAGAGAGTAATTACTGTCATGCAGCAGGAAGCATGCAGAAAGATAATACATTCACTTATAGTATTTGTCCCATTTATCGCAGGATACAGCTATGCACTGGCCTATCTGCTCCTTTTCTGCGGCATAATCGTATACTCCTGGTCCGAATACCAGCGGCTGGCCGACCATTATGTGCCAGTCCTCTCCGATATCAAGGAGAAGGCGTTCAGGACCCGTGATGTGGACCATTTTGCCAAAGCGCCGGTCACACTGGCCCTGGGAGCCATGGGTGCCCTGGCCCTCTACCCTATGCCGGCCGCAGCAGTGGCAATCTATGCCCTGGCCTTCGGCGACACAGCAGCATGTCTGGTAGGAAAAAGCATAGGAAAGACCAAGATTCCAGGCACAGGCAAGACTTGGGCCGGCTCAGCAGCCTGCCTTTCCACTGTGTTTGTGCTTGCGCTCTGCACCTCCGGCTGTTCCGCTTCCAAAGCCTTTGCGGTAGCCTTGGCCGCCACCCTTACAGAGCTCTTCCCAGTAAAAGACTACGACAACCTGCTTATCCCGCTGGTGACAGGCCTGGTGTTCGTGCTGCTGTAGACCCATAAATCAAGCATAAAAAAGGCGTCCTTTTCAGGACGCCTTTATATTTTCTCCAGCTTGCAGCTTATTTCAGAAGACCGCCGATAGAGACAAACAGCGGAGCAAATACTACTGCGATGATTGTCATCAGCTTGATAAGGATGTTGATGGAAGGTCCGGATGTATCCTTGAACGGGTCACCAACTGTATCGCCGACAACTGCAGCCTTGTGGGTGTCAGAACCCTTTCCGCCGAATGCGCCGCCTTCGATATACTTCTTGGCATTGTCCCATGCTCCACCTGCGTTAGCCATCATGATAGCAAGGAGAACACCTGCGGCAAGAGCACCTGCCAGCATTCCGCCCAGGGCAGCTGGTCCAAGTATGATTCCTACTGCGATAGGAGCAACGATTGCCATAACACCAGGCATGATCATCTCTTTAAGAGCAGCTCCGGTGGAGATAGATACACAGCGCTTGTAGTCTGGCTTGGATGTTCCAGCCATGATTCCCTTATCCTCGCGGAACTGGCGCCGTACTTCCTCGATCATCTGGTTGGCAGCCTTTCCTACAGAGTTCATTGTCATAGCAGAGAAGAGGAACGGCAGCATAGATCCGATGAAAAGACCTACTACTACAATTGGGTTAAGAAGGTCGATAGCCTTAAGTTTAGCAACAGAAGCATAAGCTACGAAGAGAGCCAGTGCTGTAAGAGCTGCGGAACCGATAGCAAAGCCTTTTCCGATAGCTGCTGTGGTGTTACCTACAGAGTCCAGGGTATCGGTGATCTTTCTAACTCCATCAGGAAGCTCGGACATCTCGGCGATTCCACCTGCGTTGTCAGAAACAGGACCGTAAGCGTCAACTGCAACTGTCATACCTGTTGTGGAGAGCATACCTACTGCAGAGAGTGCAATACCATACATATCTCCAAACTTATATGCTACGAATACGCCGATACATACGAAGATGATAGGCCACAGTGTGGACATCATACCAACTCCGAGACCGGAGATAATGGTTGTTGCAGCACCAGTCTGTGACTGCTCGCCGATTTTCTTAACATATTTGTAATCTGCAGATGTGTAGATCTCGGTAACCTTTCCGATTGCGATACCTACAACAAGACCTGCGATGATTGACCATGCGTAGTTGAATGTTCCAAGCATTGTCTTGGACAGGATGATGGAAGCGATGATAACTACGATACCGCTGATATATGTTCCCATGTTGAGAGCTGAAGCAGGGTTCTGTCCCTCTTTGCCCTTCACACCCATGATTCCAGCTACAGAAGCTATAATACCGATAGCTGAGATAAGAAGTGGGAACATTGCTGCAGTCTCCTTGGAGAAACCGAATGGGTTATGAGCTGCTGCAACTGCTGCCAGTGTGATAGCAGAGATGATAGATCCAACATAGGACTCAAACAGGTCTGAACCCATACCTGCAACGTCACCTACGTTGTCACCTACGTTATCTGCGATAACTGCTGGGTTACGTGGGTCGTCCTCAGGGATTCCGGCCTCTACCTTACCTACCAGGTCAGCTCCAACGTCTGCTGCCTTTGTATAGATACCGCCACCTACACGGCCGAAGAGAGCCATGGAAGATGCTCCGAAACCAAAACCTGTGATGCACTGTGTTACAGTTGCCAGGTCAAGGCAGGTAACTACAATTCCGACACCCAGAAGTCCCAGGCCGGAAACACAAAGACCCATAACTGCACCGGATCTGAATGCGACCTTGAGGGCCTTGTTCATTCCGGAATCCTTAGCTGCTGCTGCAGTCCGTACGTTACCCTTTGTAGCAACGTTCATACCGAAGAATCCGGCAAGAACTGAAAGCAGGGCACCGAAAAGGTACAGAACAGCTGTAGTAAAGTCAAGTGCAATTCCAATTACAACAAAGAGAATTACAATAACGATAGCCATTGATTTATATTCTCTCTTAAGGAAAGCGAAAGCTCCTTCTCTGATGAATCCAGAGATCTCTTTCATTCTGTCTGTGCCGGCATCACAAGATCCGATCCACTTTGCAAGCATCAATGCTACGCAAAGGCCAAATGCAGCTGCAAGCACGGCAATAAGTGCGAGTGACATTCTATTACCTCCAATAATTTCTGCGGGTAATTTTACTCTTTTTGAGGTTTTATATCAATTAC
>JAGCGL010000017.1 GCA_017649605.1 Spirochaetia bacterium | reverse complement strand
CTTCCTGACCAGGTGGAGCACCCCATAGACCGCTCCGATAATCAGAGCAAGCACCAGCAGGGTACGGAAGAAATCCCAGAGGCCGAAACCTGTGCTGGAAGCCGCACCGGATGCCGGGCTGTCGGGAATGACAAGATCCTGCTCTGCAGGGCCTGCAAACACCGCAGCTGTACATATCAGAAAGAGAGAAATAATAATCAGTATCGAAATGTTTTTCACGTCCCCTCCCAGAGATTTAAAACATATCTTGAATCAGAGCAGCTTCTTTATACGCACTCCTAATCTTTTATCTATCACTATGACCTGTCCTTCGGCCTTGAGCTGACCAGATACCATAAGCGGCACAGGGCTCATCCTGGTACGGTCTAAAACCAGAAGATCCCCTGTATCCAGAGCCAGGACTTCCTTCCAATGCCGCCGGGCAGTTCCCAGCAAGGCTGATACCGCAGGTGTACCTGTATCCTGCCCTTCGTACCGGCACAGGATGCTCGCAGCAACAGAATCGCCTACTGCGCCGCTCTGCGCCAGGCAGAAAGCCTTTTTACCAGCCCTCACCATAAGCCCGCCCTGGGGCGGTGCAACACAGACAACATCTCCTATTCCAAGCTGCCCGGCCTCTTCTTTATCCAGGCTGGAGCTGCCCATCTCCACCGACATAAGGACATTTCCGTCAGCATCAAAGGCATTCTTAAGCACGCTCTCCATCACATCCAGATCAGATTCCGGGATGCAGATGTACATCTTGCGCCAGCTTTTATCCCAGCTTACATTCAGCACTGCCAGAAGCAGCATCTCCTTGCCTGCAGGAAAGCCTGACTCGGAGAAATACTCGGACATCTTATCCTGGGTCAGATCCTTGTCGCTTCCCCAGCGCCATATGCTGTTGAGGCAGTCTGTCAGCTTCTCCATAAAGGAGGCTGCAACCGCCTGCTCCACATCGGAAAAAGGCCTGTTCTCCACAGCAGCTTTCCCGTCGCCGCCCAAAAGGGTCTCCAGCACAGAAAAGGCAAGCTGTCTCTCCATGACCACAGCCATAGTACATCCAGGGCCATGCAGGAGTGCGGCAGGCGATGTCATCACCCCGTCTGAAAGGTCAGAGGCAGGAGTGGAGGAAATCTCTTCCAACTGAACAGACGCCCGCTTTCTAAGCGCTCTGGTAAGCAGATCTGAGCAGGATGAGGCAAATGCATTTATGAAATCAGAAACTGCTGTCCGCATATTTGGTAAATATTTTATCAAATATAGAGTAAATTTGCAAACATTTTTATAAATTATTTATATATGGGGATCAGGCGAAGGCATCCAGAAGCCCGGAGCTGGTCTCGGGGTACATGACTTTGAGCCACTTCTCCTTAAGATCAGAGGCTACAGAAGGCTGTCCGGAAGAGGGCTCCTCTTCTCCGCCGACATGGATGTTCAGAGATGATATTGTATAGTTGTTTTTCTTGAAACGGTACAGGAAATCGTAGAATTCATCCTCGAAAAGGTGCCGGATATGCTCGTCTGCCACCGAGACATCCACTGCCAGGCGGTTTCCGTCGAAGTGGAGATCCATTATCACCATCTCTAGGTTTGTGCATCTGAAAGCCAGCTTCATGGTGCAGATCTT
>JAGCGL010000016.1 GCA_017649605.1 Spirochaetia bacterium | reverse complement strand
TTTTATCGGCGGGTTCATCTTCTCTATAGTTGGTGCAGTTGTGATCTACTATATGGGGGCCCCTATTTTCGGCGGCTCCATCTTCAAGGCCATACTCATAAGCGCAGTAATCGGCATAGTGGCACCTGCAGGCGACCTTATAGAATCGGCCATGAAACGCTCTTCCCATGTCAAGGATTCAGGCAATTACATCCCTGGCCGTGGCGGAATAATGGATAATATCGATTCACTTATTTTCTCTGCGCCGATTTATTATTATCTTATTGTATATCTATGTTTAGCATAATAATTGGAATTTTTGGCCTGAGCCTGGTGGTGTTCTTCCATGAGTCAGGTCATTTCATGGCTGCCAAGCTGTGCGGAGTCAAGGTTCTTGCCTTCTCCATAGGCTGGGGTAAAAAAATATTCTCATTCAAGAAAGGGGATACCGAATACTGCATCTCTCTGCTCCCTATGGGCGGTTACTGCAAGATGAAGGGCGAGGAGATCCTCGATGATGACACTGTATACGAGGACAATACCGGATCCTTGAGCGCAGCCCCTGCATGGAAGAAAGCTATAATCTACTTCGCAGGCCCTTTCATGAACCTGGTGTTCGCCATAGTCTGCTTCTCCATTGTATGGATGGGCGGAATCACCACTACCAGCCCTCCGAACCGGATTGTTCTGGCATCGGAATATGCACAGGAGGCAGGTCCATTTGCGGCAGACCAGGCTGGGCTCAAGACTGGCGACTACATTATTGCTGTAGACGGAAAGAATATAGAGCATTTTCAGGATCTGAGGGAAGCTATTGCAACCAAAGCACAGGAACCGCTTGAGCTGACTGTGGACCGCAGCGGAGAAATCCTTAAGCTCTCCATAACCCCAAAACTGGATAAATCGACTGGAGCCGGACAGGTGGGGATATACCCATGGATAGACCCGGTGGTAGGTACTGTACGGGAAGGATCCTCTGCATTCATAGCAGGACTCAAGAGCGGTGACACTATACTGTTTGCCAACGGCGAGAAAGTGACCCAGTACATGGACTTTGTTAAGGTGCTGTGGACCAAGCCTGCCCAGATTGAGCTTACTGTCCTAAGGGATGGAGCTGAGAAAAAGCTGACACAGGTGCTTGACTACAACGATTCTGGGCTGGTGGATCCGGGGCTGTCGTTCCAGATGCAGACCTACAAGAGCCCTTCTCTCAATGTGTTCCAGGCGGTTCACAAAGGTGTATCTGAATCATTCAAGACACTCTCCCTTACTGTGCGGAGCCTCAAGCTGCTATTTGCAGGAGTCAATCTTAACCAGGCTGTATCAGGGCCTATCCGTATAACATATATGCTGGGCGAGATTACAAAACAGGGCTTTGCCGAAGGAATCAGCGAGGGTCTTGCCATGTTCCTCAACTTTGTGGCCCTTATCAATATTGCGCTGTTCTTCATGAACCTGCTCCCTATCCCTGCTCTGGACGGCGGCCAGATATTCTTCTGCATTATCGAGATGATCAGGGGCAAGAAGTTCCAGCCCAAGATTGCTGTACGTTATCAGGTGGTGGGGTTTGCTCTCCTTATCACCCTGATGATATTCACACTGTTCAACGATGTGATCTTCCTGATAAAGAAGTGACGGGGGAAATATGAAAGTTAAAGTTCCATGCACCTGCTATGCGCCGGTGGATTTTGAATACGACGAGGTTGTGGACCTTGCACAGGCTCCAGAGGCTGCCAACCAGATAATGGCCGGAAGCTTCATGGAGGTAAAATGTCCAAAGTGCGGAAAAGCTCTGCACCCCGAGTTCCCTTTTACTGTAAAGCATGAGGGAAAGAAGATCGATATCCAGTTCCTCCCCGAAAGGATGAGGGACGACTACCTGAGGGGCACCTCCAAATACTGCTTCAAGAAGGATGGACGCATAGTAATAGGATTCCCCGAGCTGGCTGAAAAGCTCAAAGTTATCAACGAAGGCTTCGACGACCGTGTCATCGAGGTGATAAAGTACTACATGGTATCAAAGATAGAGGCAGACCAAAAACCTGAGAACGAGATACGGGCCTTCTTTGAGTGCACCGACTCAGCCGGCAACTTGGTTTTCCAGGTGCTGGGACTTAAAGATAACGAGGCGGCACAGCTGACTATTCCCAAGAGCTTCTACGAGGTGTGCAAGGTAAAGACACTGGCATACCAGAAGTCAGAGCCCTTCTGCCTGTTCCTCTCCCCTCCTTATATCTCGCTGCTTAGGATTTCCCGGGTATACGAGGAGATCACCGAGCCAGAGAAAAAGCCAGAGCCGGAACAGAAAGGTTAATCTACCAGCATCCTATACCAAAGGTTCAATCCTCTGGCAACTTCCTGTTGTTTTCAGAATACTCCAGTTTTCAAGGAGCTCCTTTTTATGAAGCTCTGCCCACTCTTTTACAAGGCCGACTATTCCTGGCGGCAGTTTTCCTCTCTCATATTTAACCAGAGGAATGAAAAAGAGCCCCTCAACCCCTTTATATAAGGCATGAAAATGGGGCGTATTCAGATTGTCAAAGAACATATAAATCGATATCCCAAGAAAACTGCTTATTTCCAACATGCCCTTCCTCCTGACAGACGTTTATTATCTATAACTGCAGAAAAGTTCATTTTGCTTCAATTTTTGCTCAACAAAAATAAAAAACTTTCTAATTGATTACAGGCACAGTAATAAGGCACCGCTGTCTTTTGCAAGTAAAAATAATTAACTTGCTGGATATAGAAAACTGGATTATAATTTTACTACGGAGTCAACTATGAAAAAGTATCTGGTTTGCATTTTATTATTTTGTTCGATTATGATTATTTCATGTGGCGGAAGCGGTGGCGGCAGTGATGATGATAGCAATAATGCACCTGAAATTACCGAATTCGAGTTCAGATTGGATCCTTTCAGTGACGTTATTCCTGCTTCATTCAATGTTGGCGATGATATATGGATGTCTTTTGGTGTCCGTGACAAGGATAAAGACATCGAATTCTATGTCCTGACAATTAAAGATGCAACCACCCTTGCAGTAATAATGGCTGAAACAGAGTATCAACTTGAAGTGAGTGATGAAGCAGATTTTTTATATACTCAAGCTGACTCCAGTGTACCTGGAACATTCAGATACGAATTCTACATAAAAGATAAAGCCGGAAATAAAAGCGGACTGATAATCAAGAATTTGACAATCAACTGATAGATATTTATTTCTTTTACTGCTATTCTGTACTCAATGGAACAGAACACAGAGACACGATTTTCAGACTACCCTCTTTCCGAGGCAGTTCTGAAGGCAATAGAGAAAAAAGGATTTATCCATCCAACACCAGTGCAGGAGATGATTCTTCCACGGCTTCTGGCAGAGGATACAAACATAGCAGTCAAAGCACGCACAGGAACCGGCAAGACAGCCGCATTCGGCCTGCCGCTGGTGAACAAGCTGACATCACCTGCAGAAAGGCCACAGGCACTTATCTTGGCCCCTACACGGGAGCTGGCGCTGCAGATATCAAACGAGATAAGATCGCTCACCACCAACCGCTACCCGCGGATAACAGCAGTGTATGGCGGTGCCTCCATAGGACTTCAGCTGCGTAATCTGGAGAAAGGAACCGAGGTTGTAGTGGGCACCCCAGGAAGAGTGCAGGACCACATAGACCGTGGCAGCCTTGACCTTTCCGAGATAAAATATCTTATCCTCGACGAGGCCGACGAGATGCTGGACATGGGCTTTATCGATGATGTTAAGAAGATAATTGACTGTGCAAATCCAGATAAGAAGGTGGCCCTCTTCTCCGCAACCCTTCCCGCCCCCATCATGAAGATTGTGGATGAGCAGCTGGGAAAGACCGAGATCATTGCAGAGGATGTGCCTGAAGAGGAAGAGATACTGGTGAACCAGGAGGCTATCCTTCTGAAGGCAGATGACCGCCTTGAGGCGCTTAAGCGCATTGTGGACTCAACCGAGAACTTCCACGGCCTTGTATTCTGTCCGACCAAGATAGAGGCAGACGAGGTGGCACGGCGCCTTATGGAGGACGGCTACCCTGCCGAGGCACTCCATGGAAACCTGTCACAGGAGGCACGGGAGAGGACTCTGCGCCGTTTCAAGAACAAGCTTACAACAATCCTTATAGCCACCGATGTTGCAGCCCGTGGAATAGATGTGGAGAGGCTGACCCATGTGATCAACTGGGAGCTGCCCCACAACTTCGACAGCTACATACACCGCATTGGGCGTACCGGAAGAGCCGGCGAGAAAGGGACTGCAATCAGCTTCATCCGCCCGACCATCAGGTACAGGATAAAAGAGTACAGCAGGAAATCGGAGCATATTCTGGGCAGCTCAATACATGTAGTCAAGGTGCCGGAGGTCATGTCTATCCTGCAGGTGCGCTGCCAGCGGCTTGAGCAGACATTGGAGACCAAAGACCAGGAATACAGGGCTCCAGGTGGAAACCAGAAGGAGAAGGATATAATCGCAGCCTTTGCAGACAAGCTGATTGCCGGCATGGGGGCAGGAAACACTGTAAGAGCACTGCTCGCAAGCGCATACGGCGATATCTTTGACACCGAACGGTACCGCGATATTGAGCAGATTGAGGAGCCGAAGCGAAAGAGGGATAAAGATAAACCTTGGGACAGAAAGCGAAAAGGCAAGGATTCCGAACAGGACGACTGGCAGCCGGAAGGCAAAGGGCGTGGCAGCAGGAAGACAGAGGGCTACAAGCCTGAGATCAAGCCTGGTACCGTGCGGCTCCATATAGGATGGGGAAAGGACGACAACATAGGCCCGCGGGAGCTGGTGAAGTTCCTGGCACAGCTTATGAAGATAAAGGGCAACCTGATTGATGATGTGGCTATAAAAGGGAACTTCTCCTTTGCCACAGTGCCGGAGAAAGCAGGCCTTGCAGCAGTGGATGCTTCACGGAAGAACCCGGATCTGCCAACTATCACACTTGCACACCAGGATAAGCCGGCAGGTCCAAAGAAAAAGAAATCAGACTGGGGTAAGAAACCCGACTGGAATAAGAAACCGGAACGGAAAAGCAGGAAGCGGAAATAAGGTTCAGCCTTCCCTGCTCACCTCTTCTATAGCCTTCTCAATCACACCCAGGGCAAAGTCCATCTCCTCCTTGGTGATTACCAGCGCAGGAGTCAATGTGATTATATTCCCCATGGTAAGCTTGAAGCTGACACCGCCGGAAAGGCACTTGTACATAACCTTCTCTGCCTCTTCAACAGCAGGCTCTCTGCTCTCCCTGTCCTTCACAAGCTCTATGCCGATGAAAAGGCCTATTCCGCGGACCGACCCGATCAGGGGATGACGATTCATCATCTTCTGTGCCTGCTCTAATGTATATGCTCCCAACTTTCTGGAATGCTCTATGAGGTTGTGTTTCTCTATGTAGTTGATGGCTGCAAGACCGGCTGCAGCACCCAGTGTCGATTTCTCGTGGGTAAAGTGCCCCAGCGCGATATCGCCAGCCACATCCAGCTTCTCGTCTGCAATCATGGCCGCAATCGGGAACACCCCTCCTCCAAGCCCCTTGCCTATCACTAAGATATCAGGAGTGACATCGAAGTTCTGGCATGTGAACCACTGACCTGTGCGACCCAAGGCATGGGGCACCTCGTCGAATATAAGGAGGGCGCCATACTTGTCACAGGCCCTGCGGATTATCTGCCAATACTCTTTGGAAGGGATATAAGGGGTGCTGCGCATAGGCTCAGAAATGACAGCCGCAACATCACCCTCTTTCTCCATTATGTATTCCACATACTTTGCCCACAGGATCTCCCACTCCTCCGGCTTTCCGATATTCATGAACCGGCGGTGGATGTCTGGAGGCGGCACATGCTCAGTACCGCACATAAGGGGCCCGATTCCCTTGCGGAACACAGTCTCGCCGCTCAAGGAGATAGTATCCAGGGTGGCGCCGTGGAAGGAGTCCCACATGGAGATAGTCTTGTACTTGCCGGTGACAACACGGGCCAGCTTTATAGCCATGGAGTTGGCCTCTGCACCGCCGGGGGCAAAGAGCACTTTGTTGAGGTTTCCGGGGGTAAGGGATGCAATCTTCTTTGCAAAGTCAACAGCCACCTGGTTTGTGTATCTGCGTGGACAGAACGGAAGCTCATCCAGCTGCTTTTTAACTGCAGCTATCACATCAGGATTGCCGTATCCCACCTGATGCACATTGTTACCATGGAAATCGATGTATCTGCGCCCCTCTATATCCTCTATCCAGGCCCCTTTTGCCCCTTTAAGAGCGTTCATGCATGGTGTGGAGAGGGACTGTTTGAGGAAATATCTCTCATCCTCATCCAGAATAGCCTGAGTCTCGGGGCCAATATGCTCCTTCTGCCACCTAAGCCGTTCCGGGGAAATATTCACATCTCCCTCGTTCTTAAGGGCATTGTCAATCTCTTTCATAGTTACCTCCGTCAGAAGCCTGTAGTCTCATCGCCACGTATCATAAGAACTTTTCCGGTGCGGACGCTCTCCCTGATCCCATAGGGGGCAAAGGTGGTCTTAACCGCCTCCATACGCTCGCTTGGCCCCGATACTTCAAAGGTGATGGTCTGGCTTCCGATATCCACAATTTTTCCCTTGAACACCTCCACCAGAGGGAAGATATCGGCCCGCTTCTCGGGGGCACAGTCTATCTTGAGGATCGAGAGCTCCCTCTCTATGGTGTCCACATCGGTGTAGTCCTTTGCAGAGATGACATCCACCAGCTTGTTGAGCTGCTCTATGATAAGGTCCAGGATCGCCTTGTCCCCTGTTGCTGTGATAGTCATACGGGAAAAGTGTGGGTCGGTCTCCTCCGACACAACCAGGCTGTCGATGTTGTAACCGCGCCGGGCAAACACTAATGATATCCTGATGAGCACACCGGGTTTGTTGCTCACTAAAAGGCTTATGACATGCTTTCTATTACTTTTCATTCCGCTTCTCCTGCTCAAGAATCATTCCGCTCAAAGGCTTTCCGGCCGGAACCATAGGATAGACATTGGCCTCCCGGTCTACCTCCACATTAACCACAACAGGCCCTTTGTAGGCCATGGCCGACTTCATGATGCGCCGCACATCGGCAGAGCGCCTGATGGAATAGCCCTTGATGCCGTAGCTCTTGGCCAGCTGCACAAAGTTGGGATTCCCCACCATCTCCACGCAGGAGAGACGGTTGCCGTAGAATATGTTCTGCCACTGCCGCACCATACCGAGGAAGTGGTTGTTCATTATGAATATCTTTACCGGCAGCTTGTTCACAGCTATTACAGCCAGCTCCTCCATAGTCATCTGGAAGCCGCCGTCGCCTACAATTGCGGCAACCACACGGTCGGGACACCCGATCTGGGCTCCTATGGCTGCCGGGAAGCCGAAGCCCATGGTGCCGGCACCGCCCGAAGATAGCCACTGGTTGGGGAAATCGGTCTTGTAGTACTGGGCGGCCCACATCTGGTGCTGCCCTACATCGGTAGCCACAATAGCCTGCCCTTTTGTAATCCTGAAGAGCTCCTCCACGACATGGGGAACTTTTACCTTTGTACCCTTGCGATATTTGAGGGGGAACTCCTTCTTAAGCTTTTTGACCCGCTTTATCCAGGCTTCGGTATCCCCTCTGGCGCAGAGGCCGCAGAGAATCTCCATGACACGCTTTGCCTGGCCTACTATTCCTACATCAACCTTTATAGTCTTGTCTATCTCCGACGGGTCTATATCGATATGAATCTTGACAGCACCCTGACAGAATGTGGCAGGGGTGCCTGCAATGCGGTCGTCCCACCGTGAGCCGATGGACATAACCAGGTCGCACTCCTCAAGGGCCTTGTTGGCATAGGCGGTGCCATGCATTCCTGCCATGCCCAGAGACAGCGGATGTGTCTCTGGGAACACACCTTTGCCCAAGAGCGTGTTCGCCACTGGGATCTGCATCTTCTCGGCAAAGGTGCGCACCGCCTGGCATGCGCCCGATATAAGGGCGCCGTGCCCCACAAGAAGCACCGGCCGTTTTGCATCAACAAGATAGTCGGCTGCAGCCATAACCTTGCCCAGGTTGGGCTCCCCGTCCAGTTTGTAACCTGGCAGGTCGCAGGTGTCGGGGGTGTTCACCGGTATAGGGAACTCTGCCACATTCTTAGGAATGTCGATAAGAACCGGTCCCGGACGGCCGGTGCGGGCTATGATGAAGGCCTCCTTGACAATCCTCGGGATGTCGACAGCTTTCTTAATAAGATAAGAATGTTTGACTATAGGGAATGTGATACCTGATACATCAACCTCCTGGAAGGCATCGGTACCCAGGTTGGCAACCGACTGCTGGCCGCAGATTATGACCAGCGGTACAGAGTCCATCTTGGCAGTGAAGATGCCCGATACTGTGTTGGTGGCACCTGGGCCTGATGTTACAAGCACAACGCCTGGTTTTCCGGTGGCACGGGCATAGCCGTCTGCCATGTGCACAGCCCCCTGCTCATGCCGGGCCAGCATGAATTTGATTGGCGATTCCAGGAGAGCATCGAAGATATCGATGGCACTTGCCCCTGGATAACCGAAAATGTATTCAACTCCCTCTTTGTGGAGTTTATTTATGAGTATTTCTGCCCCTTTTTTATAGCCAGCTTCCATATTTTCCTCTGTAAATATTAAAAATTTACTAAAATTTGCTTTATTATACGCTTTTTGAGGAATATATGTCAAGAAAATTTACCGATTTTTGCTTTAGACTTGGGTTTTCTCTTTCAGATTTTCAAGAATTTTCCGTTTTTTGAGGGCATCTGCATAGACTATGTTGGCCTCGGCCTTCTCTTTTTTTATAATTTCAAGCTGATTTTCGAGCTCCAGAGCCTCTTCCTTGAGTGATGTAAGTTGGGCCTGCAGCGGGGCAAGGCTACCCGGAGTCTGTATGGAGCTGACAAAACTGGCATAGAGCTGCGCCTGTTTTTTCTTTATTTTATCAAGATCATCATTCATCCGGTTGAGCTTTGCATCGATATCAGAAAGCTTTGCGGCAGCAGACCGCTCTTCCATGATACGGATCTCTAAAAGCTTTTCCAGCCGGAACTCTTTTTTCATCGGATGCCTGCTATGGACATAGCATTATCCATGCTCTCCTGGAAGGAGGCTTTCTCCTTGAGGTCCTGGATAAGGAAACGGTCTATCACATCATGCTTCTCTATAGCAAGGTCTATGGCTTTGTTTGTGCCACGGTTGTATGCACCGACATTAATAAGATCCTCTGCATCGCGGTAGACAGCCATGTGATGTTTTATCACCTCGGCAGCCTTAAGAAGGTTGGCAGGAGCAACACGCACAGCGCTTCTGGAGACAGACTGGAGCACATCCACAGCAGGATAGTGACCTGCTTCGGAAAGCTTTCTGGAAAGGATTATATGGCCGTCAAGGAAGCCTTCTGCGCTGTCCGAGATAGGCTCGTCCCTGTCATCCCCTTCCACCAGCACGGTGAAGAAGCCTGTGAGGGTCCCCTTGTCTGAGTTCGCACACCGCTCTAGAAGCTTGGGCATCTCGGTGAATACCGATGGCGGATAGCCTCTGGTTGCCGGAACCTCTCCAATAGAGAGGCCTATCTCGCTCTGAGCCCTGGCAAAACGGGAAAGAGAATCGAAGAAAAGCATGACATTCTTTCCCTGGTCCCTGAAATGCTCTGCCACTGTTACAGCAGTATAAGCGCCGCGGACACGGCATACCGGGGATGTGTCAGAGGTTGACACAACTACAACTGACTTGGCCAGCTTCTCCTCGCCAAGATCGTTACTTATGAACTCCCCCACCTCGCGGCCCCTCTCGCCTACAAGCGCTATG
>JAGCGL010000015.1 GCA_017649605.1 Spirochaetia bacterium | reverse complement strand
GGTAGGGGCAGATGCCAGCTACAGCGTGCAGAATAATCCTTACGGAAACGACCCTTATTATGGCGGCAACGGTATTGATAATGTAAAACGTGATACTCTGGCCACATCAGTCTGGATCCAGAAGAATTTTGCCTTCGGTCTTCAGTCCAAGCTCTCTGTCGGGGCAGTCAGGACTCTGGATACCTACGAGGGCTCAGAGGCGGCCGATATTGCACAGAACCAGTATGGGGACAAGCATACAAGCCGTGGAACCTTGAACCTTGAGCTGTCGCTGCCTCTGTTCAAATCCTTCAATTCTGCAATCCTGGCAAACAACATACAGGCGGCCAAGGATTATTACCGCCAGCTGGAATATGAGCTTACTGACACAATCAGCAGGACAGTGGCAGAGGTGTCGGCCGCCTACTGGGAATATTTCAATGCATATAAGAATGTGCAGATGCTGGATACTTTGATACAGACCCTCCATGAGCGTATAGAACGTATGCCTCGGCTTATAGATGCAGGTATCAGATCCCGCAACGACCTTCTGGGTATGCAGGTCAACCTTATAGAGAACGAGCGTTCTGTTGTCTCTGCCCGCATAGATTTCGTCAGGACCAGATATACCCTGCAGCAGGCTATTGGAGTGGAGACAGAGCTGGGACTGCCGGTGAACGAATTCCCCGACCCAGAATCCCTTGATAAAAATCTTCCATCGGAAAAAGATATAGATTATGCATTCCTGGAGCAGGTTGCCAGTACCCGTTCCGATATACTTGCACTCCAGAGCCAGCTTGCCGCCGCACAGGCAGTCATGCGTTCTGCCAAGGCTGAACGCCGTCCTGATGCAACAGTAGCTGTTTCCGGTGGAACCACCGGAGCGGTCTATGGAGACAGCGCAAAGGATTATCTTTCATCTTATGTGAAGAATGTGCCTGGTGCAAATTTCACCGGTGCTCTTATATTCTCCATGTCGCTTCCGAACAACAGCCGCTCCGGTGCTGCAGAGCAGGCCGAGGCAAACTGCAGGCAGGCCCAGGTGCAGCTTAACCAGGCACGGCAGCAGCTTGCATCCGAGGTTAAGGCGACAGTCTACAATATGAACGAGTATTACAAGCAGGTCATAAGCGCAAACGATGCCCTCAAGATGCAGAAACAGCTGTATGAGAACGAGAAACGTCGTTTTGCCGCCGGCCTTATAACTGTGGATGATATGTTCAACCAGGACAGCAAATATCTTATGGCAGAGACTCAGTATTACAGCATTATGACCGATTATCTGCAGTGCGTGATGGATTATAAATATTACACCGGAAACATGGTGGAGTACATAGGCGAATGAAATACCAGGAACAGACAGTAAACAGTTTCCTTGCCCATCTGAAGCGTCACCCTATACCAGAGATTATCTCCGATGAATGTATGGAGGCTCTCGGCTCAGTCCAGAAGCAGTATGGAGATGTCATAAGCCATGGGGCAGGGCTCGAGGTGCGTCTGGGAAATCCTGAGCGTTATGTGGACTACATCATGAATATTGATGAGGACAAAATTCCAGGTGCGGAATCCCTCTGGTACGAGATTGATTATGAAGAGTTCAAGAAGGCGTACGAGACAGGCCGCGAGATATGCCCCTGTCTGTTTATAAATACTTCGAAAGATCCAGAAAAGTATGACGAACTGTGCGATAAGACATTGCCTCCGTTCCTTGGAGAAGAACGTGCCAGAAAGCTCCGCCCTGCCTTGGACAGGCTTTTTGGACAGCTGCCGGAAGGTGCAGTGATCAAGCAGGTAGGTACTATGTCAAGCCGTGGCGAACTGGATATAATGCGGCTGGTCATCATATTCAGAGACTGGGGAACAGTCACCTCAGGTCTTGTGGACATAGGCTGGCAGGGGGATATAGCTGCGGTGGAGGCCTCCCTCTCCCAGTGGGTGGGAACCGGTAATATTGCCGTGAATATCGATCTGGGCGAGCATGGAGTGCTGTCAAAGATAGGGTTTGAAGTCTTCTCTCCTTATAACAGTCCGGTGCTGGTGGATCTTTTCCTCTCCAGGCTTGAGGACCTGGGCCTTTGCCTTAAGGAGAAGGGCGATGCCCTGAGGCGGTGGATACGGATTTGCCCCGATGGAAACCCTTTCATACAGACCCGCATAAACTATTTCAAACTCAATTATAAAGATGGGAAAATATCAGAGGCAAAAGCTTATATAGAGCAGAGCCCCTACAGGTATCATACCTATTTTGATCATTATGACAGGCCGGAACGCCTTGATATTGAGCTGGCTAATGGAAAGCAGATCATGCCGTTAGATAAAGTAAAGGCTCTCCTTGCCGAGTTTGCCGCAGAGCGGGGAAAGATAGTGCGCTTTTTCGGCAGTACTGCTTATGATGGCCTTGAGCAGATTCTGGAGACCTGCCGCACCCTTGGTCTTGAGAGCGTGGTGGAGCCTTATGCCGATAAGAACCGCTGGGTCATGGATAATCAGAACTATAGAGAGCTTCAGAATGTGCTGGAAGAAGCTGATAAGAATGGAGTGGAGAAAATTATCCTTGCAGAATCACGGAAGGATACTCCCGATTTAAGCCATATAAAAGAGGCTGTAGAAATTCTTAAGAATTGGAAAGGAAAGACAAAATTTGAAATAGAAAGTTGTTTTTCCCGGCTGGGAGCATGTCTTGGAGGAGAAGACCCGAAGAAGAATCCCAATCGCGGTATAGAGTGCGGCTGCGAGGCAGGGCGCTCATTCTTTGCTGTGCGTTCTGATGGAAGCTTTGTCCCATGCTTGGAATTGGATGGGGCAGGGGAGCACGATACTGTTGTCCATTATTGGGAAGAATCTCAGGCTCTTAAGAAACTCAGACAGCGGACTATGCACAGCACAGAGTGCGAATCATGCCCTTATAAACGGCGCTGTCTCCCATGCCCTAAGGTCCGCCGCTAATTGTCCGCAGCCTGCATTAATGTCGATTCCTCTTTCCAACCGAACAGTGCATGGTATACCATTTTTATCCAGAACTGATTTAAAACTCTGTATCCTGTTCTGATCCGACCCGCTGCCTTTATATTTTTTATTGTCATTTAGAGGAATCAGATTGACATGGCAGCGCATTCCTTCGATACGCTTGCATAACAGCTCAGCATTCTCATAATCGTCATTTAAACCTTGGATAAGTGTATATTCAAATATAACACTCTGTCCTGTTTTTTCTGTATAATTTCTGCAGGCTTCGAGCAGGCTTTCAAGTGGGTATTTTTTGTTGGCGGGAATGATCTGATCACGGACAGCGTTGCTGGGAGCATGCAAAGAAACTGCCAGTTTGATCTGACGTTTTGCCGCTGCAAACTGTTCAATGCGAGGTACGATTCCTACGGTTGAAATCGTGATCCTTCGTTCATCGAAGTTCATTCCATACGGATCGCAGATGATATCCATAGCTTTCATCACTGCATCATAGTTATGGAAAGGTTCTCCCATCCCCATCACAACAATGTTGTCGAGCTTCAACCCTTCGGATTTGAGAAGTCGTGAAACGAACAGAACCTGCGCCACGATTTCCTCGGCGGAAAGGTCACGGATAAACCCCATTTGTCCTGTAGCGCAAAATGCACAGTTCATCGGGCAGCCAACCTGTGTTGAGATACAGATTGTGTTTTGTTCCTTTTCGAGTTTTACGACGAATTCGACCACCCTGTCATCGGAAAATTTTTTCGGGAACCGCAGCGATGAATGGTGCATCAGGACAGATTCAATCTTTCTGCCATCCTGAAGCCGGAACAAGAACTTATTGGTTTGACCGTCAGAAGATTTCAGAACTTTTTCAACTTTAATAATCGCTTTCATTTCCTCAGGCAAGAACAGCTTACGAACCAACGTAAGGATGTAAACGGGTCCATAAAAATGGAACGCTTTCATCATTAGGACAACTTGGGTCACCGCCTGCAATCTTCTGCAAATCAATTTCATCAAGTTCCATGTTCTCCAGTTCCGCCAAATACGCTTCCGCTTCCTCTTTGGTGATTTCCAAACCGCCGGATTTCGCCAAAGCGATCAGTTCGTCAGCCGTCTTGCACGCCACGGCTTTTTTCAGCATCTCTTCGGTAAGTTCTTTTCGGTTGATTGACATAATCATTCCCTCCTTATCTGTCATATATAAATATATATATTTTAAGTCTGCATGGGTATATATACAGGCGAAAATAGTTGCCTGGCAAAATGACCTGTGATTCGCGGCGACAGAGAAACGCCGTGCTCCGCAAGGCTGTCACGGATATCCGCTTCCGTCCGCCATGAGACGCTCTCCCAGAGTACGATCTTTTCAGCATCGTCTCTGGACTTGGAACACTTCAGCCGCAAAAACCCATAAAGGAATTCGTACAGCCCTTTATAGTATTCCATCCGCCTCTTATGCAGCGCAAGGAGCGATGAAAGGTCCGCATCAGGGCCGAGGGCCGCAAGCAGCGCTTCCCCTTCCCAGCTGCAGCGCGTATCCTCGCCATACACCTCCTGTATCGTCCGGCGAAGCTCTTCCACCGAGAGGAATCGTCCACGCGGTCTCTCCTCTTGCAAGATGCCGAGAATATTCTCCGCATCCCGTTTGTAACGGCGAAAAAAGTAGAATGAATGCACAAGCAGCCATGCGTCGTCCTGCGCAGAGAAGGAAACCGTACTGTCCGTCCCAGTGAAGAAACCGGTCAGGGGCTCCATGTGTCGGCGAAAATTTTCCCGATAGCGAGGCGTCTCCGAAATCTGGGGCATCGAATGCATCCATCGCGGAAAGAGATCATGCCGCTGTCCCACCGATGCGACGCAATCCTCAAAGAGCGACGACGGCTCCAAGAGCGCATAGTCGATGTCGTGGGTTGTCTTACGGAAATCATGGCGCAGCGTTACTGACGCGCCGCCATAGATGACGACAGAAACCGGAGGCCCACCTTTTGCCGTGTATTCAGATGCGACCTCTGAAAGCAGCGCGACAATATCTGACCGTGTAAATCTATTTTCCATTATACACCAAAAATACTATTGCACAGTATATTTGTCAAAATTTTATAATGTGATGCCTTCTCTTTGCAAAGGGCAGCAACTTTTGCCTCAATGATGTCCAGAGCTCTGTCAACAGCTTGGTACACTTCTGTTCTTTCCCAGGGAATCACTTTCCGGCAGTAAAAGGTAAGGCGTCCGGTGCAGGTCTTTCCACCAGATTCCAGCCCGAAAAACAGCCGCTGCCGCTGTGCAGAGAAGTTGCCGAATGCTGCAAGCTGTCCTATAGTATCAGCCATGATCTCATCAAGAGCATGGTTTTTCATCCCTCCGAAAAGGCGCAATGTCTCGTAATGTGCACATTCGTGTGCTATCCGGAGAGCAGCAGAACGGCACAGCCAGTCATCTTCATCCAGTCCTAAAGCCGAAGCCGGAATGTTGCTGTAAGGGGCGTTCCCCAGCAATATAACTCTATGATGCTGAATTCCAGCTGCCTTGGCATCTATGGTAAGTGCGTTGACTGTAAGAGGGAGTTCTTCGATATCAGGATGCCCATTGACCAGCGCCTCCATGCTGCATAGATCATCATGGCAGCCTGTGGAGATAACCGGAATCCTTCCTCCGCATGTCGATACAAGATGAATCTGGAGATTATCTGGTCTCTTGAGCGGGAACTTTTCTACCGGCAGGGCAAATGTACTGGAAAGAAAATCCAGGGCCTCTTTTCCAGATGTCTCCTTCCACAGGGATGCAAATGGTTCATCCGGCAAAGGGAGAACAGCAGGCTCATTTGGAACTGTATATCGATGGGTCAGGTATTCCTGGGCAGTTTCGCACTGAGCTGCTTTCAAGATCTGATCTTTTGTGAGTTTTTTCTTGTCAATAGGCATATCTTATTCCTTTTTTAATGCAAATCCTGCATTTTTTATGATATCCATCATCACTTTCTGGTTCCGGGTCTCCATAATGGTTTTCCGGTCTGCTTCTGAAAGTCTGGACAAAGGTCCTGCCAGGGATAATGTCAGCTCCTCCTGGTGGTTCTTCTCCCAATCTGCACCTGCTACCCGGGCAGCGACAAACTGAGCAATCTCCTTGAATTCACCGCAGCTTTCCCTGAAATAACTGCCATGAGCAGCCATAGCCCGTGACGCGCAGCCACCCCGGCAGGTGAATGCATACGGACATCCAAGACAAGCCTCCATAATGTCTGTGGTGCGGGTTCTCCATTTAGCTCTGTCAAAGTTCCATATTATGCGTCCTGTCTCCTGGTCCACATAGCCTGTGGCTATTTCTTCCCTGGCTACACTTTCCGTGCATGGATACACATTTCCGAAGGGGTCAATGACCATCAACCCTGCCTCAGAGCCACAATAGCATGGATTGAAATCAGGGTAGTTCTCTTTTTCCATCAGTTTCCAGATTCCCTCTGCTAGACCGCTGTACAGGTTCTGGTGCTCAATTGCTTCCTGCGCTGTAAAACCTATGCTCAGCAGTTCGTCTATGATCTCATGTTCCTGTATAGGATTCTCAGGATGGTCATAGTCACTGATAGCCCTGAAGTAATATGAATAATTTTTGTATTTTATAAGACCCCGGGCAGTGATGTCATCAATCAGCTCTTTGATTCTATGCAGGTTGTCATGGTTCACATTGACACGCATTTTTATCTTGATATCACGCTGCAGAGCCAGCTCAATATTCTTAAGGATTTTCTCGTAGGTGCCGCACCCGCTCTTGTGGAGCCTCATCCGGTCGTTCACAGAACCCATGCCATCTACAGTAATATGCAGATGTTTGATTTTGAATTCATACATAAGATCGATGAAGGAATCCAGATCATACCCGTTGGTCACGGCCCTTATTTCAAGCCCCATCTCTTTGCAGTGCCGGCAGATTGACCGTACTGTCCCAATATTCTTTACAAGAAATGGTTCTCCGCCGTAAAGGTAGCACTCCTTGAAAAGGTATCCCTGGTCTTTGTATTCCTTGAGTGCCTTGAAGACAGCCTCGATCATCCCAGGGCTCATGTTCAGGTCAAGCCACTGCTGGCCGTGATTCAGACGGTGCTGCTCAAAGCAGTATGGACAGCGGAAGTTGCAGTCATAGGTGGGCATAATGACAGGTTCAATGCTGCTTCTGGAAATAATTGTTCTGTATATGCGGCCCAGCAGTTTCTGGTCGGCAAGCTCTGCATCATAGTCCTTGCAGGTTATGTGTCCTCGCAGCAGAAGTCTTTCCCGCAGTGCCAGAGGAAGCCCTTCAAAATCTCCAGCCCTGACTTTGTCAGCATATTCCTTGGGAATGATGTCTATGGCACCATACAAACCATTGATCAGCAGTGTTCTGTCTGCAATCTCTTCTTCTTTCCTGTTGATTAAAGGGAGAAAGAGTTCGTATGTGCTTGTTCTCATTCAGTCGTTGCCATAGCCCTCAGAATAGGCATTGCCGCCGGCAACATTTTCAAGATCTGCTGCATCCAGCTCCATATTGTCAAGTTCTGTCAGATAAGCCTCGGCTTCTGCTTTGGTGATTTCAGAGCCAGCCTTTTTTGCCAGAGCAATCAGCTCCTCGGCTGTCTCGCACTGTGCTGCTTTCATCATCATCTCTTTTGTGATTTTTTTCTTGTCAATTGGCATATTTTCCTCCTTGTCTATCAACTAAGCGATGTACAGTTCAGCCTCTTCTTTGGTGATTGTAATTCCGTTGGCCTTAGCAAGGGACATCACCTCATCGGCTGTCTTGCACTCCCTCGCTTTTTTAAGAAGTTCGCGTTCTCTCTGTGTGAAATACCCTTCGGTAGCAATTCCAGAGACGAAAAATACATTCTCATCCCCATCCTCGCCAACAAGGACGTCATATACTGTCTCCCGCTTTCCTGTATATCTGACATCTGTTACAGTGACTGTTCTGCCATCCCGGAGAAGTGCCTTCTTTCCTTTTGCAAACTTTACCATGCAATGCTGATTATGAGCCAGATACAGAGTCTGGCTTTCGGTGGTGTGCCACAGAGTTCCGTCTGAGAATGTGACTTCTACAATTTCCTCTTCCGCAGGTTGCATCACTTCTGTCACCACGCCGATAATTTCCTTTCCAGACACATCCAGGGTAATAACTTTGTCGCCAAGCTTCAAATCCTTAATGCACTTTATTCCACCTGGTACAGCAACCTGGGAATCGCCGGCAAAGCACAAATGTTTATTTTGATCACAACCATCTGTACCCCAGATGGTCACCTTGTTACAACTACCCCCTGCCACTTTCTCCAAAGCAGCACTGTCCAGTTCCATGTCCTCGAACTCGGCCAAGTAAGCCTCTGCCTCTTCCTTTGTCAGAGTGAAACCATAGGTCTTGGCCAGGGCAATCAGTTCGTCGGCTGTCTTGCACTCCAATGCTTTAGCAACCATTTCCTTTGTAATTTTTGTCATGTCAATCGGCATATATACCTCCAGCAAATTCTGATTTGCTATTGTAATTATTTAAAACCGCAACCGTCGACTGCGTAGCATACTAAAGGCGGTCAAACCCAATCTGATCATTTTTTAAACCGCAACCGTCGACTTGGTAGCATACCCTTAAGCCAGCAGCAACTTTATCCAAATCAGCACTGTCCAGTTCCATGTTCTCAAGCTCGGCCAGGTAGGCCTCGGCTTCTTCCTTTGTCAGTGTGACACCATTGTCCTTTGCAAGGGCAACCAGTTCGTCGGCAGTCTCGCACTTCGATGCTTTATCAAGCATTTCCTTTGTGATTTTTGATTTGTCAATCGGCATATTCTTCCCCTCATTTTTTAAATATATTATTGCATATTAAATTTGTCAAAATAATATATTTAGATGCCTTTTCTTTGCAGAGTTCTGCAACTTTGGCTTCTGCAATGTCCAGAGCTCTGTCTACAGCCTGGTATACTTCTGTTCTTTCCCAGGGCAGCACTTTCCGGCAGTAAAAGGTCAGGCGGCCGGTGCAGCTTTTTCCTTCATTCTCCAGCCCGAAAAAGAGCCGCTGCCGCTGTGCAGAAAAGCTGCCGAATGCCGCCAGCTGTCCCATGACATCAGCTGCAATCTCATCCAGGGCATGGTTCTGCATACTTCCCCAAAGGCGCAATGTCTCGTAGTGGGTGCATTCGTGTGCCAGTCGCAGGGCAGTGGAGCGGCAGAGCCAGTCAGCCTCATCAAGCCCTAATGCCGAACCTGGAACATTGCTGTAGGGAGCATTCCCCAGCAGTATCAATCTGGAATTATGCAGCTGGGGTGCCTTTGCCTCCATGGTAAAAGCATTGATGGTAAGCGGCAGTTCCCTGCTTTCAGAACGGCCATCCAACAGTGCCTCCATATAGCAGAAATCATCATGGCAGCCAGTGGAGATAACTGGAATCCTGCCCCCAGAAGTAGATGCAAAATAGATTTTAATGGCATCTGGCTGCAACAGCGGAAACCGGTCTACAGGGAGCTTGAATGTGTCTGAAAGAAACTGCAGGGCATCTTCCCCGGCTGCCTCTTTCCACAAAGCGGTAAAAGGTTCATCTGGCAGGGGAAGAAGGGCCGGTTCATTCAGAACATCATATCGGTAAGATAGGTACTCTTGGGCAGAAATAAATGGCATATATTAATCAAATCAGATTCTGAGAACAGTATTTAACCATATAGCAGCCACCGCCGGCAACTTTATCAGCCATACAACTTTGCATTTATTTTTCCACTCATTTCTGTGTTATGTCTGCCTCCACCGGCAACGTTTTCCAATTCCGCTTTGTCCAGCTCCATATTCTCAAGCTCATCCAGGTAGGCCTGTGCCTCTTCTTTAGTCAGCTCAATGCCGGCTTCCTTTGCAAGCTCAATGAGTTCCTCAGGTGTCTGGAACTTGGAAGCCAGTGCAATCTGCTCTTTAGTTAAGGAATTAAGGTTTAGTTTTTCCATTTGTTGTCTCCTTTGATTTAGTATTAATTAGACCAACTCTTATTCTGGGATTTTTTAACCTGGCAGGCACCGGGGTTATGGCCTCCGCCGGCAACTTTATCCAATGTCTCTTTGTCCAGCTCCACATCCTCAAGCTCCTCAAGATAGGCCTGTGCCTGTTCTGTTGTCAGCTCAACGCTATGATGCTTCATAATCCGATTCCATATCCTGGTCTCAAGGCCTATGTTCTCTGATGAGAAATCTGACTGCTTAAAAAGATTTTCTATTTCGTCCATCTCACTTATATATACGAACCTTACTTATCAAAATTGACAGGTTTTAAAAAAGTTATAACGATGCTTATGGATTCCCGTCCAGTTTCCTGCATTTTTCCAGCAGGCGATGGTAACGCTGGCTGACAGATACCGGATTCAGGCCCATCAGTTCCCCGATTTCCGCATTCGTCATATCCAGT
>JAGCGL010000014.1 GCA_017649605.1 Spirochaetia bacterium | reverse complement strand
ACATCCCTTATGGGTTGACACTGAACTTTAATTTTTTTAGTATTTCGTATTGACTATTTCTTTGGAAAAAGTTATAAAGCGAGAGTGGTGAAACTGGCAGACACGCCAGACTTAGGATCTGGTGCCTCAGGCATAAGGGTTCGAGTCCCTTCTCTCGCAAAGAGAAGGATGCCGTACGCGGGAGTAGCTCAGTGGTAGAGCGCCACCTTGCCAAGGTGGATGTCGCGGGTCCAACTCCCGTCTCCCGCTCTTTAAGCAGCTTGCAAAAGCTGCTTTTTTTTTTGCCCCTGGAACAAGTTCGGTGCGACAGGGATATACAAAATTTAAAAAATTTTATATATTTTTTATATTAACTATCCAAAATCAAGATAAAAGAGGACAAAAGTGGTAGCAAGTAAAGAAATTAAATGTCTTGAGAAGTCAAGAGTTGAGCTTTCGGTTAAAGTTGACAAAGAATTTGTAAAGAAGGAATATGATGAGCTTCTGGCTAAGTATTCCAAGACAGCACATATCAAGGGCTTCAGACCTGGAAAGGTTCCTGCTTCCGTTTTAGAGCGGAAGTTCGGAGATTCACTGGTAAACGAAGCTGGTTTCAATGTTATAGAGAAGAGCCTTCAGGAGGCACTGCTGGATGTGGAGAAGAAACCTCTTCCATATGTTACTCCAGCCCTCAAGGACGAGGAGAACTTGAAGCTGGCACTGGACAAGGATATCGAGTTTACTGTCGAGTACGACACATTCCCAGAGGTTGAGCTCGGTGAGTACAAGGGAATCGAGATTGAGGTTCCAAAGGTAGTCATCAAGGATTCCGATATTGACCGGGAGCTGGACAAGTACCGGGAGCAGAATGCGATTGTAACCGAGAAAAAGGGAGCAAACGGCAAGGTTGCCAAGGACAACGTGATCACCATCAACTATGTTGAGGTTGACTCCGATGATAAGGAAGTGACCGGAACCAAGCGGGACGACTTCACTTTCACAGTAGGCACAGGCTACAACTACTACAAGCTGGATGATGATGTCATCGGCATGAAGAAAGAGGAAGAGAAGATCATCGAGAAGGAGTATGCTCCTGATTTCGAATACAAGGATCTTGCCGGCCGCAAGGTGCGGATCAAGGTAAAAGTCACCAGCATCAAGAAGAAGGAGCTCCCTGAGATCACCGACGAGCTGGCTCAGGATATCAACGAGAAGTTCAAGACAAAAGAAGACCTTATCGAAGATGTGAAGAAACGTCTTGAAGGCGTTACCGACATGAAGCTCACCGACGACAAGAAGAGAGCTATCATGGAGAAGATCATCGCAAGCACCAAGGTTGACCCGCCACAGGCAATGATAGACAACCAGATCAACACCATGTGGACCAACTTCATATACCGGTTCGGCGGCGACGAAAAGCAGGTGGAGAAGATGCTGGCTATGGAGGGCAAGACCAAGGACGACCTGGCAAAGGACTGGGAGGGCGAGGCACTCCGGGCTGTGAAGAGCCAGATCATCATCGCTCAGATCAGCAAGGCAGAGAAGATTGAAGTTTCCGACGAGGAGATTGAGGAAGAGATCAAGACCGAGGCTGGCAGAAGCGGTATGAAGGTTGAGGATTTCAAGGAATATGTCAAAGAGAACAACATGAACGAATACTTCAAGATCGGTATCATTGACAGAAAGACCTACGATTTCCTTATTAAGAATGCAAAGATCAAGAAGGGTGCCGAGATTAAGTATCTGGACTTCCTTCACAAGGCATGATTAGAGGATTATGACAGAAAAAGACAACACACTGGTTCCTATCGTTATAGAAAAGACAGGAAACGGCGAACGTTCATACGATATCTACTCCCGGCTTTTAAAGGACCGCATAGTGTTCCTGGACGGGGAGATAAACGACCTTACCGCCGATTTGGTGGTGGCCCAGCTTCTTTTCCTGGAATCTCAGGACCCGGAGCGGGATATAAGCCTTTATATCAATTCACCCGGTGGCATTGTGACTGCCGGGCTTGCTATCTACGACACCATAAAGTACATCAAGCCTGATGTACAGACTATCTGCATAGGACAGGCCGCTTCCATGGCTGCTGTAATCCTGGCAGGTGGAACCAAAGGCAAGCGTTTTGCCCTCCCATCCGGCCGTGTTATGATGCATCAGCCTTGGGGCGGCGCCGAAGGACAGGCCAAGGATATCAATATCCAGGCCAGGGAGATCCTGCGGCTCAAGAAAATGCTTACAGAGTATATTGCCAATGATACAGGCAAGAGCTTTGAGACTGTTGCCGCCGACCTGGAACGGGACAACTTTATGTCTGCAGCCGAGGCCCGGGAGTATGGTGTCATCGACAAGGTTATGAACAGGGCTTAAGATGGCAAAGGATAAACATAACTACTGCAGCTTCTGTGGCATGTCCGAGGAGCTGGTGGGCAACCTGATTCCCGGCGTGGCAGGCTTTATCTGCGAGAACTGCGTAGATATCTGCTCTGGCATCTTCGAGAATGCCCATAACAACAAAAACGGCAAGAAAGAGAGCAACTTCAATCCTCAGCTGGATGCTACCCCGGAGGAACTCAAGGCATTCCTTGACGACTATGTGATCGGTCAGGATCAGGCCAAGAAAGTGCTTTCTGTAGCTGTATACAACCACTACAAGCGTATTTTTGAGAAAGACAAGGTGGAGGAAGGGGTTGAGCTGGACAAGTCTAACGTACTTATGATAGGCCCCACCGGAACAGGCAAGACACTGCTTGCTAAAAGCCTTGCCAAGAAACTCAACGTTCCATTTGCAATCGCCGATGCCACAACACTTACCGAGGCCGGCTATGTCGGCGAGGATGTGGAGAATATCCTACTCAAGCTTATCCAGGCTGCAGGTGATGATGTCTCTGCCGCCGAGAAAGGAATAATCTATATCGACGAGATAGATAAGATATCCAAGAAGGGCGAGAATGTCTCCATAACCCGCGATGTATCAGGCGAGGGAGTGCAGCAGGCACTTCTTAAGATCATAGAGGGGACCCAGGCATCAGTTCCGCCGCAGGGCGGACGCAAGCATCCTAATCAGGAGCTTATCAAGATCAATACAGAGAATATCCTGTTCATCTGTGGCGGTGCTTTTGTAGGATTGGATAAGATTATCGAGTCCAGGGTTGCTCAGCATCCTATGGGATTTGGTGCCGATGTCCGTCAGAGTGACGAGAAGAACCTGGAGGATCTCTATGCACAGATTCAGCCTGATGATCTGGTTAAGTTCGGCCTTATCCCAGAGCTTATCGGCCGTCTCCCAATTACAGTGACATTGAATAACCTTACCAAGGACGATATAAAGCGGATCATCACAGAGCCTAAGAATGCAATCATAAGACAGTATGTGGCAATGCTCAAACTGGACGATGCAGAGCTCGAGTTCACCGAAGGAGCTCTGGATGCAGTGGCAGAGCAGGCAATAAAGCATAAGACCGGTGCACGCGGAATCCGTGCCATTGTAGAAGGCTTCATGACTGATGTGATGTACCGTCTCCCATCCCTCAAGGGACATAAGAAAGTAATTATTACAGAAGATGTAGTCAACGGCAGCAAAGAGCCTGAAATAATCACAGAGCAGAAATCTGCTTGAAGCGAGGTGCAGTATGAATTTGTGCGGTAAATCCCTTATTTCACTCAAGGATTACACCCCGGCTGAGATCCGCTATTTCCTTGATGTAGCCAAAAAGGCCAAGGATGAGCACAAGAGGGGAATACGCAAGCAGAGATTCCTAGGTATGACTATAGCGCTCCTTTTTGAGAAGCGTTCCACCCGCACCCGCTGTTCCTTCGAGACTGCATTTGGCGAGGAAGGCGGCCACCCTGTATTCCTTTCCAGCGCCGATATCCAGCTTGGAGTAAAGGAGACTGTTGAGGATACTGCCCATGTTCTGGGGCGCATGTTCGACTGCATCGAGTTCCGTGGCTTTAAGACTCGCCATGTGGAGATACTTTCTGAGGTTTCTGGAATCCCTGTTATCAACGGCCTTTCCGACGACTTCCATCCTACCCAGGTGCTGGCTGATTTAATGACACTTGAAGAGCATTTCGGCGCTCTTAAGGGCAAGAAACTGGCATTTGTAGGCGACGGCCGGAACAACATGGCAAACTCCCTTATGATCGGCTGTGCCAAGATGGGTGTTGATGTTGCAATAGTGGCTCCTGATGAGCTCCACCCGGAGAGCGACTTGGTCAAGCTGGCAGAAGGCTTTGCAAAGGAAGCTGGTTCTTCTGTGCTTATCACCTCCGATGTGGATGCAGGAATAAAGGGAGCAGATGTAATCTACACCGATGTCTGGGCATCTATGGGCGAGGAGGCCAAGCTGGCCGAGCGGATCAAACTGCTCAAGCCTTATCAGGTGAATGCAGACCTCATGGCAAGAACTGGCAAGAAGAGTGTTTTCATGCACTGTCTCCCGGCAGTCCGCAACAACGAGGTTACCCCTGAGGTCATCGACGGCCCGCAGTCTGTAGTATGGGACGAAGCCGAGAACCGCAAGTGGACTATCAAGGCAGTGATGCTCTGTCTGCTAGGGAAAGAGAAGGAGTAAGCAATAGTCAGGAAACTTTTTCTTTTATTATTAATTACTCTTTCTTTTGTTTCCTGTAATATTGTTGGCAGCGGGCATCATGATTCTGAAAACGCTGTAATAAGTTATAGTGCCAATGGAGCTGATTCTGGTTCCGTCCCTTCTTCCCATGGTTCTGAGCAGACAGTTCAGAGCAATATCGGAAATCTGGAGAAAAACGGCTATATCTTCGATGGATGGAACACATCGCGGGATGGTTCTGGGTCAGATTATTTCCCGGGTTCTTCATCCCCATCGAAAAGCGCTACACTTTATGCCAAATGGTCATTGGTTTTTAACTACACTGTTTCCAATTCCATGTTTGTTTCTTCATCATCAATGGGAGCTCCATCAGCCTCAGGTTCCTACCTGCAGATCACAGGTCTCACACAGAGAGGAAAACAGCTTGCAGAGCTGAAAATAACAGAAACTATTGATGGATTTGATGTCACAAGTATCAAGGCCAGAGCATTCCGGTCCTGCTCAAATATAAGAAAAGTGACTGTGGCAGGAAGCGTCAGGAGCATTGGGGATTGGGCTTTTGCAGGGTGCAGCAATCTTGAGAGCCTGGTTATGAAAGGTAATGTGCCACCGGAGATGGGGGTCGGTGTGCTGGATTTCTGTCCTGCCGTCATCAGCGTTCCACCCAGCGCTAAAGAAGCATATATCAACAATGACAGCTGGAATTCTTATAGCACCCAAATTGTGACTTATTATACTGTCTCCTTCCGAAGTGATAATGCCGATATAGCTGCCTATCCTTCGGAAAAGCAGGTTGTTTCTCCGGCAAAAACCATAGATGTCCTTCCTTCTGATCCTATACGCAGTGGCTACATTTTTGGCGGCTGGTATACAGGCCCGAGTGGTACAGGAACCCTGTTCACAGCAACTACAGAGGTCACATCTGATCTGACTGTATATGCAAAATGGACTCCAGTTTCTAACAATACAGGTACCCGGGTCAGTTTCTCCATTATAGGCTTCAGAGATGCCAGGGTTCCAAGCCATCTGTTCCAGAGCGTTACTCCAGATTTGAATGCTACATATTACTACAAGGCAACTCCTAGATGGACAACTGATTTAAAAACTGTTACAGGGGCGACTAAGGATTTTGTCCAGCTCCCTTATAATTACAGTATTAAAACCAGAACTATCGAGATGGGACTTTTTACTCCTGGGGCTTGGGATTTTGAGGTAAGGGTTGTCTCTTCTAAGGGAATTATTCTTTACGAGAAAAAGAACAGCAACTGCACTGTAAATTCCCAAAGAAGTACTGTTATATTTATGCTTGAGAAACATTATGAGGGCAACGGTACACTCCATATTAGTGCTGTTTCTGATGCTGTCAGCAGCGAAGGAGGCATGCGTATCAACTATAGCCAGGGAACTTTGTCTAAAACCGTTGAAATCCCAATGGCAGATTCCCTGCCCGGCCCTGATGGAACAGTAATCTTTAAAAAGACACTTTCTCTTCCGCCTGGTTTTTATGCTGTCGACCTGACTTTGTATGACGGACACGATGATAAGGCATTTAAAAGTGGTTATGTTGAGGTATTCGGCAATGAGACATCAGTGCTAAATAGTATTGTATATGAAGATACTTGGATGGTAGAAAATTATACTGATGTAATGGTGCTTGGAGGATTCCTCATGATAGAAAAAAGGAGGCTGGGAATGATTGTCTCCACCAATGGAAACATCTATTCACGTACATGGACAGTCACTGCCAGACAGCCTGAGGATTCTGAGGAAATCAAAGCATTTGTATGGTATGTCAATGGAATAAAGCAGAACGAGACAGGACCAGAACTTCTCCTGCGTAATCTCGACTCGCGTAACTACTATATCAGCTGTTATGCCTTCGACAATACTTTAAGCTATATTGTAAGTGCCGGATTCGATATTCCTGTCCGTTGATATTCAAGAAAAGCGGGTTTTATGAGCGACCTGGCAGAGCAGTTCCTTTATTGAGGATTGTTCTATGCCGGCCGCTATTTTTTTGTACTTCTCTCTGTCGCACTGGCAGTGGTCGAGTATTGCCAGCCTTAGGGCCGTGAAGTTCTTTATACGCTCCATGCACTCTTTAAAGCTGCGCCCCTGCCTGGAATGAGATTTACTGTGCCTGCGGTAGGTGTGGAGTTCTTCCGGGATATGCCCGCATGCTGTCCTGCTGGCTGGTGGAAGCAGAAGCTGCAGATTTTGTCCCTCGGGGGATTCTGGAATCCGTTTATCAGGGTAACATGAAAAAAGCAGCTCAGTCCTGATCATATAGCACCCTGCAAAGCAGTAGGTGCGGTCCAGGAGAATGTCATCGAAAAGGTTCTCTGCGCTGGAACCCTGATCCGATGCTTTGCCTATCTTGCACTTTTTATCCATATCATAGATTGTGCTGTCGGACCGCACCATTCCATAATCGGGATGATCAATCAGCCACTGTGCTTTTTTCTCTATGCTGTCGGGTGTCAGAAGGTCATCGTCATCACACCATGTGATAAGTTCTCCTGTCACCAGCGGCAATGCACTGTTGATGGCAGATGCCTGTCCGCCATGCTCCTTGAATACCAGCTTTACTGTAAGGCCAGTCTCTTCCATTGCACTTTTCTCCTTCTGCAGCAGCTGGGCAGAGCCGTCGATGGAACCGTCATCCACAAAAATGCATTCCAAAGGCCGCCAGGTCTGTTTCTTGAGGCATTCCAGGTAGTCAGGCAGATAGGGGAGGGCGTTGTATACTGGGGTCATGATTGTCACTAAGGTTTTTGTTGCGGACATCAATTATCTATTATATACTCCTGTTTGGGGGAAAACAAGAGAAGGTATGAAAATAGGAATTTTAACTTTTCACCAGGCCAGCAATTACGGAGCCCTGCTCCAGGGGTATGCCCTCCAGCAGACCCTGATAAAACTTGGTGCAGAGAGTCAGTTTGTCCAGATTGACATGAAGAGATCGGCACCCCAGGCTGCTCCTGTACTGAACCCTTTTGCAAAGCGTATCCAGAAAGCAAAGGAGATGCGGGATGAGCTTTTCAATCTGTTCCGCAGTCAATACCTTGATATCTCAAAAACCTACCAGAAAAGCGACGACATAAACTCTGATTTCGATGCCTTCATCGCAGGGAGCGACCAGATCTGGAACCTTGAGATTCCAGAGGTTGATATGCGCTATTTCCTCCCGTTTGCAGAACCTAAAAAATGCTACAGCTATGCGGCAAGCTTCGGCTCGGTTGCAGTTCCGGAGAAAGCAAAAGAGTGGATTGCAAAGCAGCTTTCCCAGTTTGCCCAGATCTCGGTCCGGGAGGAGCAGGGTAGGGCACTGGTGAAGGAGCTTTCCGGCAAAGAGGCCGAAGTGTGCCTTGACCCCACATTGCTCCTTGAGCGGAGCGACTGGCAGAAGCTGGTTAAGCCATACGAAGGTAAGCCCTACCTGCTCCTCTTCCTGCTTCAGCAGGATGCTGCCCTTGCAGAAAAGGCGCTTACCGAGGCTGCGCGGCGTGGTCTTGAGCTCAAGGTTGTAACTGCAAGCTTTATCCCCCAGTTCGGCTTTGAGGCATGGAACACTGTCGGGGTCTGCGACTGGCTTACCCTTATAGCCCACGCCGGCTGTGTATATACAAACTCATTCCACGGCCTTGTGTTCTCGCTCCTTTTCGGCAGGGAAGTTTCTCTGGCACCACTGGGAGGCAACTTGGGAAAGCGGAACGGCAGGCTTGAGGAGCTCCTTTCCTTGCTGCATATTTCACCTGAGGAGATTGCACCCAGACCAGTACATATAGAGGAAGCTGAATTAGACCGCTCTTTTGCTGTCCGGAAGAATGAATCTTTGGCATATCTTGAGAAAATAATCGGAGGTGTATCATAGTATGACACACCTGCTTGATAAAAAGGAATTATGCTTCGGCTGCAGTGCCTGTCATGATGCCTGTCCTGTCGGTGCAATATGCATGGCTGCAGACAGCGAGGGCTTTGCCTATCCTGTGATAGACCAGACTCTGTGCACCGACTGCGGCGCCTGCCTGAAGGTCTGTCCAGCACAGGTGGTTTCTGGAACTGACTTGGCTGGTGGAACTGGTGCTGTAGGGCAGGTGAAAGCCTATGCCCTTCGTTGTAATGATACAGAACTGCTCAAGGCAAGCACATCGGGCGGTGCATTCTCGGTTCTGGCCCAGCCGGTGCTGGAGTCTGGCGGGCTGGTGGCAGGGGCTGCCTTCGATGACAATTTCCAGGTTAAGCACCTGCTTGCAGATAGCATAGAGAGTTTCCGTAAGTCCAAGTATGTGCAGAGCGATGCCAGCGGCATCTACAAGGCAGTGAAGTCTGCTCTTGGTGACGGCCGTAAAGTGCTCTTCTCCGGCACCCCCTGCCAGTGCCATGCCCTTTTGCAATTATTAGGTACCCAGCCCGACAGCCTGACTGTAGTCTCTTTGGTGTGCCGTGGTGTCCAGTCTCCTGGCCTATGGAAAGCATACACAGAGCATCTGAGCAAGAATGAGGCCTTAAGCGCATACTGCTTCCGCGACAAAAGGGTGCAGAATGATGCCCACACCGTAAGCTATACAGCGGGTGGCAAGGAATATGCAGCTGCCATGAACAAGGATCCTTTCAGCATCCTTTATACGAAATGCCTGACTCTGCGCCCCTCCTGCTATACCTGCCCATATACCCGCCCCGACCTTCCTTTTGATATAACAATAGGGGACTTCTGGGGGGTGGAGAAGGTGCTGCCACAGTTTGCGGACGGCAGAGGAACATCCTTGGTGCTGGTGCGCACCGCGCGAGGAAAAGAACTGTTGGAAAAAGCTGTGCAGAATGCAACTGCAGTTGAGGTGCCACTGGAAGCGGCAACCCAGACAGCGCTCCGCACCACGGTTCCAAAGAGCATGCTGAGGAAGTTCTTCTTCAAGCAGTTTGCAGATTTAATTCAGAAAGGGGAGGATCCTATTCCTTTCCTTCTTTCGAAATACGGGGCAACCTGAAAGCCAGGTCTAGGTCCACATCCCCCTCTATCCCTTTAACACGGCCAGTGCAGGAATACTGCCAGACAGCAAAATCGTAGCGGAAATAGGGCTTGAAACGGTATTCTGCAATCCATTTCTCAAGATTCTCCATCCGTTCCAGCTCAACAAAGCTCATCATGCGTGGAATTGAGTTGCAGTAGAACATAGGAATGTAGCCTGCCTTCTCTACCTTCTCCTTAAAGATAAGCACCAGGTCGGTCCGCTCCTTCGGCGACAGATTCACCATCCGGCAGTCGGGGGTGATGATCTCCATATCAAGTACCAGAGGCAGTGTGATATTGTACAATTGTACATGCTCAAGGACAAAGTCAGCTTCCTCTGCTATCTCTTTTTCATTGATCGCACTTGAGAAAAAATAGACACCGGTATCAATTCCCGAACCGATGGAAGAGTTCACATTCTCTCTGTATCTGATGTCCTCAATCAGGCTGCCATCGTTGAAGTGCCGGGTTCCTGCCCTGACGAAGCAGAAATCAATGCCATCCTTTTTCACCTGCTCAAAGTCTATGACTCCGTTGTGGCGTGAGACATCGATCCCGGTAAGTGCCCCTGGATAGCTTCTTCGTCCAGTTGCGGGGTCAGTCTTTATATCGGTCTGTATGATGCTGTTCTTTTTCATTTTCTGGATTCTTCAATCCTCTTTGCAGACTTGCGGAAGATTTCGGCATACACTTTTGCCTTGGGCGGAATATCAAGACCCTGTTCCTTCCAGAACTCAAGAGGCTGTCTCAGCAGAACCTCGTTCTCATTAGCCATCAGGAAAGCCAGGGCTTCAGGAATTCTCTTCTTAAAGCCTGTGAAATCATAGACATCAGAGAACTTATCCTGAGCTCCAAGGGCGTAGATGGTGACCATGTCCCGTATATCTTTGATGCACTTGCCGCAGTTTTTCTCCCATGCAGGCTTAAGATAGCAAGGGTGCATATAGCAGTATGCCGGAGGATAGCTGCAGAGCTCTTTTATCTTGTCTACCCGGCGCACCGAGCCGCCTGAATGGAAAAAACGCAAGGTTTCTGTGGAAAAGCATTCCACAGTAAGTATGTCTAAAAAATCAGAATGGTGAGCATTATAAACAAACTCATTCTCCCGATGACCTGAGGCGCACATATAGGTGCTGAACAGTCCCTGGAGCGCAAGAAGACAGGCCATGTTCCATTGGCTGAATACATCAAGATAGCGCTGTTCCAGAGCCTCATGGATGTTTGAGTCAATCATGACCAGTTCTGCGCCAAGCTCCCTGCAGAACCGGAGGGCCAGTTCCCCATGGCGGCTGAACTGCTCTCTGCTGTCGGCTCCCTCGTAGAATCCATTGTTTATAAGACATCCGTGTGTCACAGGGTATTCGGTTCTGCTGCTGATATAAAAAGTGTAGAGAGAATCCACACCAAGGGAAATGCCGGCCCCTGTTGCATTCCGGCAGCTTTGTCTGGCATCAGTGCTTTCTGCAATAATCTTCAGGCTGTGATATTCTCGGCAGTTGAAGCTGAGGGCAGGGATATAGGTATGGTTAAGGGAATACAGGAGCCGCTCAGAGACAGGGTCCTCGCACTTTATGTCAAGACCGCGGAAAAGAGCATAGATTATAAGCGCTGCCACAAATGGGTCTGCCTTCCCCCGCGTAAGAGAATCGCCATAGGCTTCGGAGACACCGAACCACAGTCTCTTCTGCCACAGTTCTTTCCCCTTATATTCGGCAGAGATATCTGCACACAGGCGGACTGAGCCATCCACATGTTCTATGCAGCTTTTACCGATCCTGATCATTCAGCGCCTACTCATCCTTTGTGGAATTCCATTCCTCATCAATATTGACTTCGTGGATCGGGTCTGCAAGGATAAGATCCTGCACTTCGGAGAACTCCTCCACCGGAAAGTCAAAGCCGTCAGCCAGAGCCTCTGCGGCAAAATCAGGACACTCTGCAGCCGCATCATCGGATATCAGGATCTCCTTGTCCACCAGAGCCTTGAAGAAGGCATCAAGCTTTGCATCGATATCGGCAGGGCATCCAGCCAGAGCCTTGAGCTTTGTAATGATGCTTTCCTTGCCTGCTCCGTTCACAACTGCATCCAGCACAGCTGAGCCGATTGCCGATGTTCCATAGTAGACGCCTGTGCTTGAGTTGATGACAACAGCCTGGCCATCCTCCATGTCGTAGAACATCTTGCTTTCATTGATCTTGTACATTTTTCCCCCTTCTCATTTTTGCCCGCAGAATCTTGGCATAGTTGGCCATCTCGTTCTGCCGGTATAACCTTCCTGTATTGGATGCATGTATACGTCGCTGCAGTGTGACTACAGGTATCTCGATTGTATTGAATCCTGCGCTTCGGAAGCGCACCATCCAGTCCACAGTCTCGCCCCCTCTGAGGGTCTCATCGAAAAGTCCGATTCTATCAAATACGCTGTGCCTGATAAGTGAGCAGCCTGGCAGTGTGCCACCATAGGGCTCGCTCTTAAGCTTAAGACCCTGCTTCTGATTCTCTTCCAGGTCCTCGGAGAAAAACTCCTGGGAAAGGGCAAAACAGGCATCAAGCTCCGGGTTTTTCTCAAACTGCTCCATAAAGTTTGACAGGGAATCTGGTGCAAGCATATCGTCCGCATCAAGGAGCAGAATAAAGTCGCCTTTAGCTTCCTTAAGTCCTCTGTTCCGCGCCGCAGCGGCACCTTTGTGCTCCTGCCTTATCACACGGGCCCCTTTTCCCAGCGCCTTTTCCACTGTGGAATCGTCGGAGCCATCATCCACCACTATGAATTCGCTTTCTGATTCTTGAAAACCCTTCTGTTCCTGGATTGAACTGATGGCCTTGCCGATATACTTTTCTGCCCGGTATGCAGGCATTATTACCGAAAGTGTCATTTATCATCTCCTGTAAGCTCTGATGCGTGGGCTTTCGCAGCCTTGTCTGCGGCGGTCAGAATCCTGGCCCTCTGCCTGGCCCTTGGGCTGAACTCCATCCCTTTTTTCTCCATGAGAGAGATAATCTCTCCATAATGGATATTTGCCTTATGGAAAAGGAGATCTCCAAGTATCTCATCCTTATGCTCATAAAAGTATGGTACGTCAAAGACTCTGTCAAATTTCTCAAGTTTTCCAAGGGCATATAAGGCGGCGGTGGTTCTTATGCATTTCCCGCATCTCATACAGTTCTTATCCTGTTCTTTGACACACACCTGGAGCATCTCCAGAGCAGGCTTGTAATCTGATATCTGACGCAGCTTCTCGATCCGTGTCACCTCGCATCCGCAATCCACAAAATGGATATTCTGATTGGAAAGGCTTGAGAGTATTGCATATTCATAAAAGCCTGCATTGTCGTCCACATAATCAAAGGTGCGGAGGTCATATGTAGAAGAGAAAAGATATGCCTTGAAACCTTTCTGCAGAGCCAGCATGGCCGAGGTAATCCGGAATGCGCAGACCGAAAGGTAGAGCGCCGGGAAAAGCTGGTGGATATTTGTGTCTATGGAAAGGGATTCAAGACCGAAGTGTGCTGATGCTTTCTTGCATAGCTTGTGGGCAGTATCGAACTTGCCCTCTATATCGGGTTCCTCAAAGACTCCAGCATTTATGTTAAGAAGGTGTGTCAGCCGGTAGCCTTTCTCAGATGCTTCCAGATTATGCATGAGAGTATACATGCAGTCGGCTCCGCCTGACCAGCCTGTTCCCACATAGCCTTTGCCCTGGAAGACAAGGTCACTGGTATCGGCCTCAATCTCAATAGGATGATAACATAAGCTGTTCTGGCTCATCTGACTGATAAGCCGGTTCTTTAAGGAGTATAGGATGAAGTGGCTTACAGGGGTCTCGCTCCTTATGGAAAGCTTGTTTCTTATGCACCAGGGCAGTGCGGTGGCAACAAAGCAGTCAGCAAGCTCTGATGTAAGGATATCGGCATATTCCTCAGGGACAGCGAAAAAACATAATGACTCGCCATCCGGGCGGGTAATCTTTGCCTTAAGGTATGCCATTCCGCCTGAGACCTCTATAAAAGGATGTCCGATAATACAGAAGTCCATCATATTAAAACTTTATCACCGTATAGTTCATGTTAAGAAGATACTGATACTCAAAGGATTTTGCAACTTTTCTGATCATCTCGTAGTTGTCAAAGGTCCGTTTCTTATGTTCATCGTCGTTGTTCAGAGCAAGGCACTCACCGTCATCCAGCATAAGGAATGTGGTACTTCCGTCAGGGGCCGCATGGATATAAATCTGAGTATGTATTTTTTTATTCTTTCCGCGGCTCTTGGCATAGTAGACCATCTCCTCGATGCACAGGGCTATGCGGTTGCATGTCTTTTCCGGCAGGTTGTTCTGCAGAAGGATCTGCCTGGTCTTCTCTGATGCTTCCATTGCATTCTTTGGAACAAGAGAGAGGTACATCTTGGACTTTTCTTCTGAATCATCCAAGAGCTTTTTATATTTATGATCTGCTATGAAGAAGATGAATATATTGGAGAAGAGGTATGCGAGCCAGATTGCAGGCGAGAATCCTGTAAGGCTTAGAATAAATGCGAACAATGGCAGTGTGGTATTCCCTAAAAGTGTCAGCATGGTGGCAAACCTGGAATGGTTCATATTAGTGAAGAACAGGACAAACAGCATGTTGATTCCTGTGAGCGGAAAACTTAGAGAGAAAAGCTGCAGAGCCATGATTCCTTCTTTAAAAGGGATATCGTCCAATACGCCGTGAATCAGGAAGAAGAGCCCGGGGAACAGCAGCACCGAAAAGGTGACTAAAGAGATCAGAATTCCATTGAGCATCCGCCCCTGCTGCATGAGCATACGCAGCCCTCTCCTGTCATCGGCTCCACTGAAAAGCCCCATGAGAGGCCGCATGGAGTCGTGAACTCCTCCCATGATGACAGATGCAAGAGAAAGGCAGAAAGTACAGACTCCTTGGATCATACCGCCATCTTCGCCGAACATATGAAGAATTATATGGATCATGAAGAACTTGCGCAGTATTGAGACAGCGTAATATGCTGTGGCAGGGACTCCTTTCGACAGAACCTGGATTATAGTCTTGAACTGTATCTTTATTTCTTTGCTGAATTTGTAGATATCTGTTTTTTTCCACAGATAAAGTACTGTGAGGGAGCATCTGACCAGGTTTGCGCATGCTGTGCTGTAGCCTGCTCCCGCAATGCCCATGCCCAGGACCTTCACTGTGAACAGGTCCAGCACCAGGTTCACCACACCCTCTGTGATTGTCAGGATCATAAGGATACGCATCTTGCCCATTATCTGGAATTCCAGAGTTCCTACAGAGGATATGACACCCAGTACAAGTGCGATCATAAGACCCTCGGCATATTCCCATATCAGAGCGTTCATGGCAGGGGAGAGGTTATAGGTCCGGATCAGGAATGCAATTATGGGGTATTCTGTCAATGCAACAAGCAGCACCATTCCCAGGGTGATTATCAGGGATGCCTTTTTTATGGCCTGGATCTCCTCCAGGTTGTTTTTCCCCATGGCGATGGAAAGGCTGGTAGATATGCCGGCAGATATAAGGACAGAAAAAATGCCTATTGCAAAGACAATAGGATAGAAGATGCTTATGGCAGAGAGGGCATCATCGCTTACAAGGTTTCCGACGACAATTCCATCCACCGATGTTATCAGGAGGATTGAGAGATTGGTCATAATCATGTAAGGGATAAATTCCAGCAGCTTTATCCGAATGAGAGTACCGTTTCTTTTATAGCGCTTTTCTTCTTCCCGCCAGTT
>JAGCGL010000013.1 GCA_017649605.1 Spirochaetia bacterium | reverse complement strand
TGATAACATTTGTAGGGACTGCCTCAACATTCAAGAGCAGCATCTCTATCTGCAAGTTCGCCATAGGCAACTGGGGCAATGAGATTATCCGTGAGACCGAGATAGAAAGCGGTCTTGCCGAGCAGAAGCTCCCTATACCGGAGAAGATAATAAATGGATGGACAGAGAAGTTCACCGGCCTGTTCACCGAGAAATATACATTCTTCTCCCCTTATGTACAGAAAGTCCTCACTAATATGTTCACTGAGTTCTTAAGCCGTCTGTGATCACTTTGCCAGAAGCAGGGTAAAGCCCGGCACATAGGTGATTATAAAGACTGTAAGCAGCATGATAAGGAAGAATGGCACCACTGCCCTGTATATCTTCTCAAGGGGCATATTGAACCTGTAGCTTGCAAGGAACAGATTGAGCCCTACAGGAGGTGTTATGTATCCAAGCTCCAGGTTGGCCAGGAATATAATGCCCAGGTGGATAGGATGGATACCGAAAACCTCTCCCAGAGGGATTATAAGGGGCACCACCACCATTATTGCAGAATAGATATCCATGAAACAGCCCACCAGTAGCAGTGCAATGTTCAAGAGGAACAGGAACAGGATCCTGGAATGGATATGCATGGCAATCCAGTCGGCAAAGCGCTGCGGAATCTGCTCGTCTATCATATAGTAGGAAAGCACCTTGGCCATTCCCAGGATAATAAGTATTCCAGCTATGATAGGAACGCTTTTGCGGGCAATTGTGAACATATCCTTGAAATGGAGCTCCTTCTTGATGACAAACTCCACCAGCATAGTGTAGAGGACTGCCACAGCCCCGGTCTCCACCAGTGTGGTAAGGCCAGAGAAATAGGAGAATATGATTATGAATGGCAGCATAATCTCCCAGAACGAGGCGACAAAGCTCTTTGCACACTCGGATGCTGTGGACTTGACCCTTTTGACAGGATGCTTTGAGATATAGATAAACCCTGTGACTATAAGGGAAAGGACCAGAAGACACCCCGGGATTATGCCCCCCAGGAACATAGCCTTTATATCCAGCTGGGCAATTATACCGTACAGGATCATCGGCAGACTTGGTGGGAACAGAAGCCCTATGCTGCCGGCAGAGCATAAAAGCCCGTTCCGGTAACGCTCCTCTATTCCATTCTTTTCCAGTATGGCGGCAAGAAGGCCACCGATAGCCAGTATAGTGACCCCAGAAGCCCCGGTGAATACAGTGAAGAAAGCACAAATAATAACTGTTGCAATTATTATGCCGGCAGGCATCCAGCCGAAGAAAGCGTTGAATGTCCTTATAAGCCTGTCCCCTGCCTTGCTCTCCGACAGGATAAAGCCAGTAAGGGTGAATAATGGGATAGCCGGCACTGTGTTGCCGATAAGCATGGTGTAGAATTCGTTGGCAGAGATCTCAGCATAGCTGCCCGATGCAGTTATAAGCATATAGGCTATTCCACCCAGCACCGCAAAGATAGGGGTTCCCAGCACACCGGATGCTATAAAGAGCAGAAGAAGAGGAAGCTTTAATAAAGCTGCAGAGGAAACAGAAAGGTCAGAGAGAGTCCATGCCCACCCCGGGACATCCCCTGCTATATCGCAGATACAGTTGACCAGCGGCGATACAGAAACCCACAGCGCAGCAGCAATACCGATGCACAGGGCAATAAGGCGCTCCTTGGAAAGAGCTTTCTTCTGAATCTCCCGAACAATGACCAGGAGGAAACCTGCCGGCATTATCACTGTAATAAGCCGCTGACTTATTACTCCAACCTTATTGTCAGGGGTAAAGCCCATCTTAAGGAATACAGCCGAGACAATAAAGAAAGCACCAGAAACAAGGACTACAACAAAAAGAGAGAGGGAATCTGCAAACCTCTTTCCCCGTTCGGAAAGAAACTTGGTGCAGAACTCTATCTTCATGTGGCGGTCGGTAAAAGAGTTGACAGAGGCCCCCAGCAGAGTAAGCCAGAGTACAATATGCCGTGTATAGTCATAGCCCCCTTTAAGCCCCATTCCAAAGAGTTTGCGGACAATAATCTCCGCAGTCGGAATTCCAGCCAGAAGAACTATGAGAAAAGCAGATATGTAAATCTCAAGCAGCGGTCTATTTCTTTCGGTACTCATCTACAATTGCAATTATCTTATCATAGATTTCCTGTGATATAAGCTCCCTGGAGAAGGCATCGCTGCCGTCGCGGCTGAGCTTAAGCCATTCCTGTGCAACCTCATCAGAGACCTCGTGCACCTGGAGACCGTTCTTCTTCATAACCTCGACAGCCTTGGCCTCGTCCACCTTTATTATGTCATAGAACTCCCCTGCTATCTCGGCAGTCCGCTCCTTAAGAGCATCCCGGTACTTGGCAGGAACCCGGTTCCAGGCCTTTTTCTCCACAATCACAGTGCAGTATACAGGGGCAATCTTGAAATCGCACATATGCGGAGCTGTCTTTGCAATACCCATGGCAGATGCTGCCAGCGGTGTGACATAGGTGGAATCCACCATGCCGCTGTAAAGGGAAGCAACCAGGTCGTTGAAGGAAAGAGGAATGGCGCGGAACCCCAGGTCGATCCAGATCTTGCTTATCCTGCCGTCTGTATCTATGGCGATCTTCTCCTTCTTAAGGTCTTCAGGCCCTACAACCGGGTCTCTTGAGAAGAAATTCACCCAGCCGGTCATAGCCCAGCCCAGGGTCACAAACCCCTGCTTATCAAGAGCCTGCTCGAAATCCCCTTTCATCCTGTCCAGAACATACTCAAACTCATCATCATCCTTGACAATATATGGCAGGCAGAGGGCAAATGTGTCGGAGGCAATCTCCTTCATTCCCTGGGCTGTTATGGCGCAGGCGTTAAGGCCACCCACCTTCATGGCCCGGATCATATTGTCCTCGTCCCCTACTGTACCGCCCAAATAGAGCTTAAGCTGCACCTCGCCGTTTGTTATCCGCTTCCATTCAGAGGCAATCTCGCGCAGCTTTATGTCCCACAGGGAACCGGCCGGCGCAATAGTACCCAGCTTTATGACAGTTCCTGCATAAGAAGAGATAAGTGAACAGAACAAGAAAAGAAGGATAAACAGTTTTTTCATAAAATCACCTTAAAACCCAAACAAGAAATAATCATCCCGGTTCTCTAAAAGCCAGGCTGCCTTCCGTTGGCTTATTATGTTGGCCAGCCTGTTTTCCGGCACACTTTCCACATCCCGCTCAAGCACAGACTCAAGGACAGCTGTGAACTCGTCGTACCCCTCTTGGCTCTGATTTTTGGTGCAGACTGAGCTTGCGTAGGAGACATGGATGGAAACCAGGCTGTCCTTGGAGAGCTCCACCCCATGCTTATAGTGGTAGAGGGCCTTCTCCATGCTGCCTCCCATCCCTTCCGGCATAGAGGCATAATACTGCATCATTATATCGTCCAGCATGCCGTTCCCAAAGTCCGGATCCAGCTCCAGGGCCTTGAACAGCATCTTTACAGCACCATCCCGGTCGGCAGCAAAATGGGGATCCAGGACATCTACAGAGACCCCGGCAAGCACTGCCGCACCGCCCCAGTAAAGGTCTGCCGCATCCTCTTTCTTGAACCCAGAGAAGGCTGTATCGTAATCTGATTCTGCAAAAGCAGCCTTAAACCCCTTATGCTTAAGCTCAAGGGAATCCATGACATAGTCATAACCCCGGCGGTAGTGCTTTTTTGCCCTGTCGTAAAGCTGTTTCTGCTCTTCCCACTGGTCATAAGGGAGCATAGAGCCTTTTCCCTGCAGGTAGACATTGGCATACATCACATACATACTGCCGGCAGAGGATTTGACAGCGCTGTTGTCCGGGGATGAAGCAGCCATCATATCCATCATCTTAAGGATTACAGGGAAGGCATCCCCCACCAGTTCAGGATCGTTGTCCTCCATGAACACTGCGGCGGTATCTCCGGACATATTCTTGGCCATGGAGTTCACAGCCATCTTCTTGATTGAACAGGAGGATAAAAGGGCTATTATTGCCAGAAATGCAAGAAAATGTCTAACTTTCATCTTTAACTCCTTTCAGCTTCTTAGTTATCAGGGCATCAAAGGCATTGGCAAACTGATACAGCTCCTTTTTGCCAAAGCTGGAGACCTCCTCGGTCTTAAGGCCGTTCTGAGCCAGTTCCAGCATGTAGTTGCGGATCGAAACCCGCTCCCTGATGTTCTCGGCTGTATACTGGGTTCCCCGGTCGTTGACTACAGCCACATTGCCAGCCACCAGACGCTCTGCAAGAAGGATATCACGGGTAACAGCAATATCGTGCTCGGTGGCATGGCTTACTATGTAGTCGTCGGCCTTGTCCTTCCCCTCTTCCACTATTATATCATGAGTATAGGCATTTGTACTATGTGGAATCTTATGGTTTGCCACAAAAAATGAGAGGCTGTTAGTCCTTTCTGCCGCCTTTACTATGATTTCCCTCACCTGGGATGGGCAGGAATCGCAGTCAACGAATATCTTCATAATGGCATTGCCGCCTTGTAGATCACCAGGTCTGGGCTGCCCGAGATTGTATATTTTCCGGACTCAGCAGGAATCAGGACAGCCATACCCCTCTTTATATCAAGGGCAGAACTGCTGTTCTCAACCTTTCCGGAGCCAGAATAGACAAAGATAACCTCAAGGCTGTGCTCCTGTGGTCCTGTATAAGGCTCCCCTTTGGTGACTATGGAGGAGAAGCAGAACTCATCCCAGCCAGGGGAATAGAGCTGCTCGGCCCCTTTATCGACCGGTTCTACGCAGACCTTGGAGCCATGGACAAACTTCATTATGTTGAAAAGCTCAAGGACATCTATGAATTTCTCGGTCAGGCCGCCCCGTATTGTGTTGTCGGAGGAGGACATGACCTCGAAGCAGAGGCCGTCCACATAGGAATGGAGCTGCCCCTCGTCTATAGTCATGCATTCACCAGGATTCAGCTTGATGCAGTTGAGGAAAAGGGGTGCAAAGACACATCGGTCCTCGGGGAAATCGTACAAAAGCTTGCGGAAGATAAACTGCTCCACATCGCCCATGCCAGATGCAGTGGTCTCAAGTTCCCGAAGCATGGCTTTCCGCAGGGTCTGATCCATGGAGAGGAGCCGGGTGAAGAATTTTTTATAGAAATCCTCCTCCCCAGAATAGCGGAAATCTACAAAGGCAGAGCCGCTGAATGGAAAGAAGTTTTTAAAGTTTACTTTGATTTCTTCTTTACTTCTAAAACCTTTTAAAGCATAGAATGTAGAAATTGCATAAATCATCTCCCTTTTGTGGTTTGGATCTTTATAGACTCTAGTAAAATGATCCATAGGGATATGGTTCCGCTCTTCCCTTTCAAAGCCAGCCTTTGCAGTCTCTGCATCGGGGTGAGCCTGTATCGAAAGCGGTTTTTCCGCAGCAAGTAGCTTGAACAAGAACGGCAGGGATCCGAACTTCTCCAGACAGGGCTTTCCCAGGGCTTTCTCGGGATTGCCGGCAATAAAGTCTGATACAGGAATCCTCTTCCCTTCCGCCTCTATAAAGGACATTCCATTGGGATGGCTGCCCATCCATATTTCGGCCAGAGGTTTCCTATCTTCAGGAAGCCCTGTCAGATCCTGTATCTTGGTTCCAGAACCCCATGCGTAATGCTTCTGGGCTGGAATTAAATGGTAGAATCGGCTGTAATCAAGTCTATCCATATCATAATAATATATATAATCTTTAAAAAATTCAATCTTTATGGTATAATATAAGTATGACTGAATTTGTCCATTTACATAACCATACTGACTACTCGCTCTTAGACGGAGCAATGAAGATTGACGACATGGTCTCCAAGGCAAAGAGCCTGGGAATGTCTTCCATAGCCATCACAGACCACGGAAATATGTTCGGTGCCCTGAACTTCTACGAGAAGTGCAGGGAAAAAGAAATAAAGCCTATTGTAGGATGCGAATTCTACATGGCAGAGGGCTCCCGCAAGGTAAAATCCGGTACTGAGTTCGGAAACAAATACTACCACCTTATTCTCCTGGCAAAGGATAATACAGGCTACCGGAACCTGATGAAGCTTAACTCAACATCCTATATCGACGGCTATTACTACAAGCCCAGAATAGATTTCGAGGTGCTTGAGCAGTATCATGAGGGGCTGGTGTGCTCCAGCGCCTGCATAGCCGGCGTTGTCCCCAAGCTGATAATCAACGGCAAGCTGGACGAGGCTGCAGCCATGGCCATGAAGTTCAACGATATCTTCGGAAAAGGCAACTATTTTCTGGAGCTTCAGGACCACGGCATCCCGGAAGAGAAGATATCCAACAGGGGACTCATAGAGATATCCAAAAAGACAGGAATCCCTGTTATCGCCACCAACGACATACACTATCTGAACCGGGAGCATGCCTCGGCCCAGGAGATTCTGATCTGCATAGGAACCCAGAAGACCATTAACGATCCCAACCGCATGACCTTCTATAACGACGAGTTCTACATGAAGAGCCCGGACGAGATGGCTGCCCTCTTCCCCTATGCTCCTGAGGCTATAAGCAACACAAAGCTTATAGAGGAGATGTGCAATCTGGTGATAGACTTCCCAGGGGCCAAGTTCCCTATATTTGAGATTCCACCGGAGTTTCCAACCCAGGGCGACTACCTGCGGCATCTGACCTACGAGGGACTCAAGCAGCGGTATCCGGTTATTACCGACGAGATAAAGCAGCGGGTTGAATACGAGCTTGATACAATCATAAACATGAAATTCCCAGGCTACTTCCTTATTGTGGCAGACTTTATCAACTGGTCCAAGGACCACGGCATTCCGGTCGGTCCAGGACGGGGCTCGGGAGCAGGATCAATAGTTGCCTACTGTCTTAAGATAACCGATATTGATCCCCTTAAGTATGATCTTCTGTTCGAGAGGTTCCTGAATATAGAACGGGTCTCGCTGCCAGACTTTGATGTCGACTTTGCAAACGAGGGAAGACAGCAGGTAATTGACTATGTCACAAGAAAATATGGGGCCGAGAAGGTCGGCCAGATAATCACATTTGGAACCCTTAAGGCAAAGGCTGTAATCAAAGATGTGGCCCGGGTCCTGGAGATTCCTTTTGCAGAGTCCAACGATATTGCAAAGCTTATCCCGGATATGCCGCATAAGAAGGCTTCCCTGGCCACTATGCTGGGAGAGGTTGAGAAATACAGGAACGATCCTGAGCTTTCTGTTTTTCCAGAGCTGACCGGTATTCCCAAGCTTATTGCAATCAAGGAGAAAGGGGGTGTATACGAGCGGCTTTTCAAGGAATCCAAATATCTCGAGAACATGGCCCGCCATGCATCGCTCCATGCGGCTGGAATAGTTATCGGCGAGCAGGAGCTTTCTGAATATGTACCACTGTTCAAGGGGACTAAGGATGACAAGGCAAACAGCGTCGCCACCCAGTACACCATGGATAAGATTGAGCAATGCGGCCTTGTCAAGATGGACTTCCTTGGGCTCAAGACCCTCGATGTAATCAAGCACAGCGAGGAGCTTATACGCAAAAGAGTACCTGACTTTGATTCCAGCACCATTCCTATGGACGACAAGAAGACATATGCAATGCTGAGTTCAGGAAAGAGTGCGGCTGTGTTCCAGTTTGAAAGTATGGGAATGCAGAAAGTCCTGCGGGAGGCAAAACCGACCTGCATAGAAGACCTGATTGCCTTGAATGCCCTTTTCCGGCCAGGACCTATGGAGAATATTCCAAAATTCTGTAGCTGCAAGAACGGCAAGGATAAGATTACCTACCCTCATCCTGACCTTGAGCCGGTGCTCAAGAACACCTACGGTGTAATAGTCTATCAGGAGCAGGTAATGAAGGTTGCCCAGATAATAGGAGGATTCTCCCTGGGCAATGCCGATATCCTCCGGCGCAACATGTCCAAGAAGAAGGAAGACAAGCTTCTGGCGCAGAAGAAGGAGTTCCTGGAAGGTGCTGAGGCAAAGGGATATTCAAAAGAACTTGCCCAAAAGATATTTGATGACCTTATACCGTTCTCCAGGTACGGCTTCAACAAGAGCCATGCGGCCGCCTATTCTGTGGTAGCCTACCGCACTGCATACCTTAAATGCCACTACCCTGCCGAATTCATGGCCGCAAACCTTACAAATGAGATCGGAAACCCTGACCACTTCAAGATGTACCTGGCAGAAGCCAAGGCCATGAAGCTCAAGGTGCTGCCGCCCACCATAAATGTGTCGGAGAAATTCTTTACTGTCGACCAGGGAAAGATTGTATATGGTATCCAGGGAATCAAGGATACTGGCGATGCTGTGGTGGATGAGATTTTAAGAGCCCGCAAGGATGGCCCTTTCAAGAACTTCGATGACTTCCTCAAGCGGGTTGACCTCCGTATCCTGAACAAGCGTGTCGTGGATTCGCTGATAAAGGCAGGAGTCTTTGACGAGCTGGAGCCCAACAGGGCAAAGCTGGCTTACAACGCAGAGAGGCTTGCCGACTACTATGCCGCCGAGCAGGAGAAGGAGAAGATGGGAATGATCTCCCTCTTCGGAGACGATGACGTAGCTATGCAGCCTATGGCTATGGAAGATGTTGCAGACTGGGATCTGAAGGAGAAGCTGGCCTTTGAGAAGGAACGGCTTGGTTTCTATGTCTCTGGCCATCCGCTGGACAAGTATAAGAAAGCATACCAGAAATATGTGACTCTTCCTATGAACAACCTGAAGCTTGCAGTCAAAGGGAGAAAATATGTCATAATAGGCCTGGTGAAGAATATCAGGAATATAATCACAAAGAAGAAAACTGCAATGGGTGTGGTCACTATAGAGACCTTTGACGGCGACCTGGATATAGTTATTTTTGAGAAGCAATGGAAAGTTGCTCATCCTTTGATA
>JAGCGL010000012.1 GCA_017649605.1 Spirochaetia bacterium | reverse complement strand
CATCTGGTAAGATAATAGATGGGAACCCACCATAGGAACTGTCAAAGCCTTTTCTGCTAAAAATAACTTTCATTTTATGCCTCTTGTTATATTATACCACAGTTTTAGGTTTTTTCATGCACCATACGGAAGATTATAGCAGATGCTGAAAGCGTGTCTTTCCTCGGGGTCTTGCGATATTTTGATAGTGCGGACTACGGTGAAAGATTCAGCCCATTCGCCTTCATCGTTTGACCATTGGTCATCATCCAAAAGCAATCTGGAAGGTGGAATCCTATATCCGTTATTCTCTGTACGGCATTCATAGTTTTCCCCTCTGATATCATAATTACCTTTAGCGCTGTCCACAACTTCTCCATTGAGGTAATAACAGGGCTGCAGACCTTCTTTGATGCTCTTGTCATTGCAGAACTCAGCAGCTATTGCCCATTTCAGCAGGATAGGCTCATCCAGCTCATCTTCTCTGAATACTTCTTTGTAATCTTCGTACACTTCAGCATATTCCCGTTTTGTAACACGATGTTTTACCGCTATTGCCATAGCTTTTCTCCTTTTTCTATCTAAAATATATAGCCAAGTCTGTATCATTGATGATACTGACTTGCAATTTTTACAAAAATATTTCAGAATGAAGATATGTATTACAACAAAAGCCTCAGTGCAGAGCGAAATGCCAGAATAAACAAGCTTATCCGCCTGGTTTTGGAAGCCCATGCAAGGGGCGGTGTCATTAATAAAACTACACTCAAGAATGCAGGACTGGGGAGCCCGGCAACCCTTGGCCGGGAACTTGCCCTGATAGGGGATGAGGGAGAGCAGATTATCACCTATGACAGACATCAGCTTACCTTCAGGATGAATAAGGACTGGAAAAAATCAAGGCATATTACAGCAGATTCCATGAGAAATTACACTACACTTGCCATTCTTAAGTCGCTTCTTAACCAGTATCAGAATACTCCGGTTTATGACAAGATTATTGAATATATCGAAAGTCTTACCGAGATGCCGATATCAGATTTCTCACGGATTGCAGTTCCACCACGGCCGGAATACAGCAAGGCTGACCAGGCCAAGTTCTCCAGGATTCTTGATTATATGAACCGCAACTGTAAAATTCAGTTCATTTACAAGGGAAAGTATGATAAGGAGCGGAAGAACCGCATTGTCCATCCATATCAGCTTCTGCTGGAAGACGGCACTTGTTATCTTTATGGTTATGATGAGGAGCGGCAGGATGTCCGCATGTTTGTTATCAGACGTATGGAGCAGATACGCTTTGTAGGTAAGACATTTGATCTTCCCGCTGATTTTGAGTTTTCCGTCCGGCATGGTTTCAGCCGCTTCGGGGCCTATACTTTCAAGGAACCAGTCAAATACAAGATTGAGTTCTATCGAGAGGTTCAGGTGTGGGTAAGAGAGAACCGATGGGCTGATGACCAAGTGATAGAAGAGAAGGAGAATAAAACCGTTCTGACCTTTACATCAAGTCAGGATGACAGGATTCTTGCTTGGATTCTCTCATGTGGTGCAGATGCAAGGCCAGTTGCGCCAAAAGATTTTGTTCAACGTTGGAAAGACAAGATTGCGGACATGGCTAAGCTTGTTTCCAAGTAATTCTCCAGTTACCGCCCCACAAACCCACTTCGAGTTTGTGTGTCATTATCCTTTTGCGCTTACTGTATAAGAAAGGGGTAACACCCAAGAGCCAAAACAGGGCTCCCAGAGCATTGCGGACCGCAGCAACATACACGCCCTTCTGAACCCAAAAGAAACGAGTTCAGAAGGGTATGTGGATGTCTGCGGGAGCGCCACCTGCGAAGGGAGTCCTGTTATTGGCTCTTGACCTGTAAAATCTTTTCTTATACAATATCCGCTGTTGATAATGAACTTATAAAGGAGAATATAATGTCAAAAGCACACAGAGGAGCAGGCGTAAGAGAACTTCCAAAGAGCGGAAGAGGCGAGTGTCCGGTTTGCAAGAGAACTGGTGTAAAGACTCTCTATGAGATCGAAGCCAACTCCAAGAAAGTAAAGATCTGCAAGATCTGCAAGGCTTCTATTGCCAACGGCAAGCTTAAGGAGCAGGTGGCTGCCCTCTAAGGAAGCATTCAGTTTTGTATCAGAAAGGCGACCTGGCGACAGGTTGCCTTTTTTTTGCCCTTGCATTTTTGCTTTAATATATATATTCTAATAATATGGACGCACAGAACGGCATTACATTATATATCCAGTCTGGAATTATCCCTTTCTGCCGGAAGGATGACCATATAGAGATTCTTCTCATAACCAATAAGAAGAAGGACAAATGGGGCATTCCCAAGGGGCTGGTGGAGGAGGGGCTCTCCGCCTCGGAATCGGCTCAGAAGGAGGCCTTTGAGGAGGCCGGCATCTATGGCAAGATCTATAAGCCATCCTTAGGCAAATATTCCATCAGGAAGTGGGACGGCAAGTGCCGTATCAAGGTGTTCGCCATGGAGGTGACCCAGGTTCTGGACAAGTGGCCCGAGGATATCCTCCGGAAAAGAGAGTGGTTCTCTGTTGAAAAAGCTGCCGGTATGATCAGGAATAAGAAGCTTCAGGCTATGATTTTAGGACTTCCTGAGTATCTGGAGGAGTGACCTATGGATATGAAAGAGCTGGCAAACCAGACAATCCTTCCCATAAAGCCATATGTGCCTGGGAAATCTGTCAGACAGGCCCTTTCCGAGATAGACCTGCCGGAAGTCTACAAGATGGCTTCCAACGAGAATCCCCGCGGTGCATCACCAAAGGCTAAAGCCAAATACCTTGAGCTGGCCGACCAGCTCCACATCTATCCCGAGATCTACGACCGCGATCTTTTAGACGCATTTGCCACAAAGCTTGGCTGTCACCGTGACAACATAACACTCAGCAACGGCGGAGACGGCATCATCTACAACATGGGAATGGCTGTCCTGAACCCCGGCGACGAGACTATAATCCCGGAGATAACATTTGCAGTATACGAGACCATAACCCGCATAATGCACGCAGTTCCGGTCTTCTCTCCCATGAAGGACTCTGCCATAGACCTGGATGACATCTATTCCCGCATAACAGATAAGACCAAGATAATCTTCATCTGCAACCCCAACAACCCGACAGGGCAGTGCCTTCCGCCTGAAAAACTCAAGGCATTCCTCCGCAAGGTGCCAGAGAATATCTTCATCTTCCTGGACGAGGCTTATATCGATTTCACCGAGCCAGAGTACAACATAGGCGCTGTAGAGCTCCTGAAGGGTGGCATGAAGAATCTCTTTATCCTCCGCACATTCTCCAAGGTGTATGGCCTTGCAGGGGTGCGCATAGGCTATGGTATCGGCGATCCTGAGCTTATCTCCCTTATCTCGCGGGTAAAACCTCCTTTCGACCTCTCCATTGTGGCCGAGAATATTGCAGCCGAGGCCCTTGCAGACGATGAATTCTACAGCCGCACTGTGACCGAGACAGCCAAAGAGAAAGCCTATTACTATGCCGAGCTTGATAAATTAGGGCTCTCTTACTTCAGAAGCCAGACCAACTATATCCTCATCGAAGTGAAGATGGATGCCAAGAAGGCGGCCCAGGCCCTCATGGAGCAGGGTATCATAGTACGCCCTGCCGCAAGCTATGGATTCCCCACCTGCATACGCATAACCATCGGGCAGCACCGGGAAAATGAACTCTTCTTCAAGGCGCTGAGAAAACTGGTGGTATGACGAGAAAGATTCTTTTCCTGCTTATTCTTCTTACTGTCCTCCTTGCTTCTCCTGTTTATGCGACCCTCTATGGCAAGGGCGATATCGCCATAATGACAAACCTCACCACATGGGGTGTGAACAACGCCATAGGCTATAAAGGCTTCTCTATATTGGAGGACCGCGACACAATCCTGTGGGCAATATTCGGAGCACGTGGGACAAAGCTGTCCTACTTCCGGGACGAGAACGATGATGAGCTCGACATTCATATAAGCGACTACGACGAAATTTCCTTCTGGTCTGCAAATGTCAACTGGGGTGTGGGCTTCTCCCAGGGGCTTATAGATGACCCCCGCAAGCATACCGATCTGCTCTATTTCTCCATCTTCTATAAAGGGGTGAGGGAATGGTACTACGAGGACCGGGATGTCTTCTTCAAGAGCGACAGGGCAGACAATGGGGGGCTTCTGCAGAACTCTGTGGTGTTCGAGCTGGCTGTGGACAGTGTTCTTACTGACCGTGAGTCTGGCATGAAAAGGGGATTCTTCACCAACGCTACCTTTGAATATGCCCCGAATGAGTTCTTCAACAGCTATCTTGGGGATGCCGACTTCCGCAAGTACTATGCCCAGTTCAAATTCTTTGTGCCGCTGCACGAGTTTGCGCCTGAGAGCCACTTATCCTGCCTCTACTTCGGAAACTCCAGCATGGTGGACTATGTAACCGGATCAGAGATTCCTATCTATGCGCGGCATCATATCGGTTCCCTTACCGTCTATGGCGGTCTTGGAGGCCTTATCAGGGGCTACGAGACCTACCGCTTTGACTCAGGCCTTAAGCTGGCAAACCGCAGCGAATTCCGCCTTCTTATGAAGAAAATCCCTATCAGCTCGTTGTTCAAGGGGAAGGCATACCTCCGTTTCAGCGGTATCACCTTCTTTGATATGGGATACTACGCCTGCCTTGACGGGGCAGACAACGGATTCATCTGCTCCTGCGGAGTGGGTGGACTAGTTTCGTTTATGGATATACTATCAATCTCAGGATACCTGGCTTGTCCTATGGCGCAGGAGCGGCTTGACCGCAAGCGCGTGGTGCCGGTACTGGGATTCAGCTTTAAATTTTAATTTTGGAGGTTTTTATGGAAAAGGGTAGAGAGACACTAGGAAGCCGGTTGGGATTCCTTTTCCTCTCGGCAGGATGCGCAATCGGACTGGGAAACGTATGGCGGTTCCCGTTCATCGCAGGAAAGTACGGCGGAGCAGCATTTGTGCTCATGTACCTTGTGTTCCTTGTAATCTTCGGCCTTCCTATCATGGCAGCAGAGTTCGCTGTAGGACGTGCATCACGCAAGAGTGTGGCCCAGTCATTCAAGACTCTTGAGCCTGCTGGAACCAAGTGGCATATCTTCGGCTATTTCGGCGTGGCCGGAAACTATCTTCTCATGATGTTCTACACCACAGTAGCCGGCTGGATGCTGTACTATTTCTTCGCCACCGCATCTGGAATGCTTGCCGGTCTCAATCCTGACCAGGTAGGGGCTTTCTTCGGCGGTGTGGTATCCAATCCTTCTCTCCAGATCTCCTGGATGATCATTGTAGTCATCATCGGCTTTGCAGCCTGCTTCTTCGGTCTGCAGAAGGGAGTAGAGAAGATTACAAAGTTTATGATGTCAGGTCTTCTGGTGATCATGATCATCCTTGTATTCCGTGCAGTCACACTGCCAGGTGCAGGTGAGGGCCTTTCATTCTATCTTAAGCCTGATTTCGGCAACATGGTGGAGAGCGGTCTTTGGGAAGCAGTCTATGCTGCCCTGGGACAGGCATTCTTCACACTCAGCCTCGGAATCGGATCCATGGCTATCTTCGGAAGCTATATCGACAAGTCCAGAAGCCTTACAGGCGAGTGTGTCAACATCATCGGTCTTGATACCTTTGCAGCTCTCATGTCAGGTTTCATCATCTTCCCATCCTGTTTCGCATTCGGTGTGAACCCAGGCGCAGGTCCTGGCCTTATCTTTGTGACACTGCCCAACATCTTCAACCAGCTGGCAGGCGGTACATTCTGGGGAGCTCTCTTCTTCCTGTTCATGAGCTTTGCTGCCCTGACAACTGTAGTTGCAGTATTCGAGAACATCGCAGCATTCATGATAGACCGTGGCGTTCCTAGAAAGAAGGCTGTAATCATCAACGTAGTGCTCATGATAGTACTTTCTATCCCATGCGCCCTTGGCTTCAACATATGGTCAGGCTTCCAGCCTCTGGGACCTGGTACAGGCGTCCTTGACCTTGAGGACTTCTTTGTGAGCAACAACCTGCTTCCTATCGGAGCTCTGATCTACCTTGGATTCTGCTGCAGCAAGTGGGGATGGGGATGGGACAACTTCATCGCCGAGGTTGATGCAGGAAAAGGGCTCAAGTTCCCTAAGAGCAAGGCTATCCGGTTCTACCTTACCTATGTGGTGCCTGCTGTCATCATAGTCATCTTTATCGCAGGATACTGGAACATCTTTAAACCGCTTATCATGGGTAAATAAATAACCTTTTTTGATTGGTTTCAGCGGCATAACTGGCATTTTTGCTGGTTATGCCTTTTTTATTTGAAATAATAATGACAGATATAAAAAGTTAGTTTAAAATGAAGTAGACTTCGGAATAAACTTAAAATTAGGGAAAGTCAAACAATGCGTACCGAAAACCCAATCGTTAAACAGGCAGTTATAGCTGCAGAAAAGAAAAGAAGATGCTTCGGTTATCTGTTCTATGGGGATCAGCTGAAGGATATCGAGTGTAAGCCAGTTCCTCAGTTTCCAGGTGTTACTACGCTTATGGAGCTTTTCGCCGTGTTGGAGAAGTGTTGGAGCAGGGAGACTGCATATCCATCCTGCCAGGCAGATTGGGTTCCTGATGATCCTTCTTATGGACAGTGTGCTATTACAGCAACGCTTGTGCACGATATGTTCGGTGGCACAATTCATAAAATACGGGTTGATGGTGGTGGAACCCACTATTTCAATAAAATCAATGGGCAGTATGTGGATATAACCCGTGAACAGTTTGATCTATATGACTTGCCTGTGAATTATGAGCCGAATCAGGAGATATCTCGAGAATATTGCGGTAAGAATAAGAATACTTATGAACGATATAAACAGTTGCAGCGCAATATTATGCGTTTCCTAAGTTAAGCTATGGACAACAAAAAAGCCTGTATCGCTTGATACAGGCTTTTTTATGTTGATAGGGCAGAATCAAAGCCGGCCGTTCGGATTCCTGTCAAAGTAATCTTTGGTGGTCTTAGCCACAACTCCACTGAGTACAATCAGGGAGATACAGTTAGGAATTGCCATGAGGCCGTTTGTGATGTCTGCGATGGTGAATACTGCATTTACTGTGAAGTAAGGTCCGATTGCAACAGCCAGGATGTAGAGCCATCTGTAAGCCTTCACCGGGCCCATCTTTCCCTTTGTCAGGTACTCAAGACATTTCTCTGAGTAGTAATCCCAGCCCAGGATAGTGGTGAATGCGAAGAAGATAAGACAGAGCATGAGGAAGAACTGAACGCTGACACCGTCGCCGCCCAGAACCTTGGAGAATGCGGCAGAGGTAAGTGCCACACCCTTGAGTCCCTGGCCGCCGATCTCCGGGGAGTTCCACAGGTCTGCACCTGCGATTACGATTGCAAGACCAGTCATTGTACAGATGATGAGTGTGTCTATGATAGTACCGGTCATGTTTACCATTCCCTGCTCAACAGGCTCGTCGGTCTGCACTGCAGAAGCTGCGATAGGTGCGGAACCAAGTCCAGCCTCGTTCGAGAAGATACCGCGGGCAATACCTTTCTGCATTGCGTCGGTGATCTGCTTGAATACAAAGCCCATTGCACCACCAGCCAGCGCCTTGTAGCCGAATGCGCTCTTGAAGATAAGGGCGAAGGCTGCAGGAATCTCTGTGACATTCATTATAATCACGCTGAGTCCCAGGAATACATAGATGAAAGCCATGAACGGAACAACGATAGAAGCAACCTTGGAGATTCTCTTTAGGCCGCCGATGATTACCAGACCTGAGAAGAATGTGATCACGATGCCGCCGATAACTGTAGCCCAGGAGTAGGAGGTTCCTGCAAACTCAAATGCAATGTGTGCATTCTGCGGGTCAAATACGTTGTTGATCGCAGATGTGATACCGTTGATCTGTGTGGTGGTACCGATACCCATCATTCCTGCCATAGCGCCGAAGAGTGCGAACAGCACTGCCAGCCATTTCCAATTGGCTCCCATACCTTTCTCTATGGTATAGAATGGGCCGCCCAGAACATGGCCGTCATTAGGATCCACTTCGCGGTACTTGATTGCAAGCATACACTCCGCATACTTGGTGGCTGTACCCAGGATAGCCGCAAACCACATCCAGAACAGGGCGCCGGGGCCGCCTGCCGCAATAGCGGTTGCAACACCTACGATGTTTCCTGTACCTATGGTTGCCGAAAGGGCAGTACACAATGCCGCAAATCCTGTAAGCTCACCATGGCCGCTCACTTTCTTGCTGAAGATAGACTTGAAAGCCAGCTTGCTCTTGGTAAACTGAATTCCGCGGCAGGCGATGGTCATAAGAAGACCGGTTGCCAGAATCAGGACAATGGTAGGAATTCCCCATACCACGTCATCAATCGCATTTAAAAAAGCATCTAATCCGTTCACTTTTTTCTCCCTTTAATATTTTTCGAGCTCCTTCAACAGAGCATCAAGTTTATTTCCATAATTCTTATCCATGGCCCAGGTTCCTGCCAGCTTCCATATAGTGGGGGCCTTTCCTCTGGGCTGCACATACTTGTAGCGGGGATCCACCAGCTTGTTCCTAAGCTTCTTATCCTTGGTCGCAAAGGCATGCAGATGCTGTATATGGGCCCGCACACCGATCGCCTCGGAAGGGAATTTCTCTCCGGGGTTCTGCTTGTTCATGGCCCCAAGCCCGCAGAAGTTGTTGAAATAGGGCTTGACCAGACCGCCGAAACGGAGGAACCCAGTCTCAAGGCACATCTGCACAAAGGCGACATCGGAATTGATTCCCTCAAACCGTCCCTCTGTCACATAGTAGCCTGCAAGCCGCTTGACCTTGGCCTTGTCAGCCTTCGGGTTATGGGCCAGAAAGAACTGCTCCAGCTCGTATGCATCCTTTATTCCTATGGCCGCAATATCCCTTGAGCATACCTTGGAGAAACTCTGTTTGGTGTTCTCATAGGTGGCGCAGGAGAAGAGGAGGCCTAAAAATAGGGTAAGCAGGCTGGCCGAGAGCAGTTTCCGCATTCTATCTTACAGCTGTCCGTTCTGGAGGAACTCCAGGGCGTTGCAGAACCGTATTCCCGACTCTGATGTACCGGTTGTCTTATCCAGCGATATAAGGACTCTTGGATAGAAATCCTTGATCTGCCTGAATGGCCGCAGCTTCCTGTTGAGCACTTTATCTTCCTTGACAAAGGCTTCCACCTGGATGTACCAGGTCTGGCCCCCCTTGGATGCCACAAAGTCTATGGTGTTGTTTCCCACCTTGCCCACGCAAACATCATACTGCTGCCGCTTGAGCTCCAGGAACACCAGGTTTCTGAGGATAGGGTTCATCTCAGGCTTCTTGGTCAGCATGTTGCTTAAACCCATATCTGCCACATAGAAGGTAGGAAGGCTCTTGAGTGCTTCCCGTGCCTTGATGTCGTACCTTCCGACACGGAAGATAAGGCCGCATTCCTCCATGAACTGGAGATAATTCTCGGCTGTCGGCTGGGTAGTCTTGAATCCCTGTTCTGTCAGGGTGTCAGCCAGCTTCTTTGATGAGCAGGAGATACCTGTGTGGGTAAGCATATAGCTCATGGCCGCATCCAGAACCTTGATCTCCTTGATAGGGTGGATAGAGGCTATATCCTGCACGATTATAGTGTTATAAAGCCCCAGCAGGTACTGGTTGATGTTCCTTGCGTTCTTGAAAAGCTGCAGTGTGAATGGGATGTTTCCGTACCGGGCAAAGTCCATGAAGTGCTGCTCGGGGCTCTGCTCTGCCACCGTCTTCAGCATGCTCTGCTTCTGGGCCTCCAGATATTCAGCAAAGGAATAGGGGAGCATAGGGATCACCTGGAAAGCAGAAAGTCCTTCTGTAAGGGCAGTCCGGTTGGAACCTGAGATGTAGAGGTCGGCGTTTCCCCTCGCAAGGAGCGATGCAAGCACTTTCTGGAAGCCGCTGCACCTGTAGGCATCGTCGATGAAGATATAGTTCATGACCCCTTCCTGGAGCCTTTCTACTATATAATCCTCTAAGCTTTTGGCATCCATGAGCTTGGCATTGGCGCTTTCATCCAGTTGGACAAATGTTATGCGGTTCTCTTGGATTCCCTTCTGGAGGAGCACCTTCTGGAACAGCTCCAGAACCACTGATTTACCGCATCCGCGGATGCCGGTAACCACCTTGATAACAGGCTTGTCCATATAGCGGGCAAGTTCTTTCAAGTATTGAATTCTTCCAATCATACTTGGATTATAATTTAAAAATTTCAAATAATCAAGAACTTTTTAAAATAAACTTCGATAAATTTTCAGGTTTATTAAAAGTGGACTTTGAATGCCGCCCACGTCACACTGAACTTGTTTCGGCGTGACATTTAAGTGCTGAACAGCCCTTGCAATAATATATAAATCATTATAAAATAAAGTTATGGAAAATAGTGAATTAAACCAGGGACAGCTCCAGGTTCAGACTATCCGGGAGGTGTTCCACTACCTGCATCAGTTCAAGGGCAAGTGCTTTGTCATAAAGATTGACTGCGACATTATCGACAACCCACAGTTCCCCCTCCTTATAAGGGATGTGGTGAAACTGCGCGAGGCCGGCATCCGTATTGTGCTTGTGCCTGGAGCCAAGGAGCGGATCGACGAGGTCCTCTCCGACTACAGCATAAAGTATGAGTGGATCGACGGCATGCGTGTAACAGGGCAGGATGCCATTCCTTTTGTGGAGATGGCGGCCTTTGATGTGGCAAACCGGATAATGACAAGCCTCTCTGCCTACGAGTGTCCGGCCGTAATAGGCAACTGGGTGCGGGCCCGGGGCGTCGGAGTGGTGGATGGCACCGACTACCAGCACACCGGCTATGCAGAGCGCATCCTGACCAAGGAGCTCCTTAAGATCCTGGACGACGGCTTTATTCCTATTCTTCCATGCGTAGGGTGGAGCTCCATAGGGCGCCCCTACAACCTCCTCTCCGACGACCTGGCTGTGGTCACTGCATCGCGCCTTGGTGCTGACAAGCTCTTTTTCATAACATCCCGGCCCGCCTTTATGGCAGCCGACTATAAGCTTCCGGCCGGAGCCGTGGTTGCCACCACCGGCCGCATAAGCAACCTGAGCTTGCTTGATGTCCAGCAGTTCTTCAAGGATAACGAGATGAAGGAGGAGCTCAACCTGCTGGACAAGGCACGCCGTGCGTGCGAGGCCGGTGTCTCAAGAGTCCACATACTGGACGGCTGCAGCGACGGAGTCCTCCTGCGGGAGATATTCTCCAACCTGGGCTCCGGCACCATGGTCTACTCAAACCAGTACAGCGGTATCCGCTCCATGCGCTACGACGAGGTGAGCGAGGTGCTCCGTGTCATGAAGCCTTTTGTGGACAAGAATATCCTTCTGCCGCGCACCGAGGCTATGATAGAGGAATCCTTAAACGACTTCATCGTGTTCGAGATAGACGGGGCAGTCCATGCCTCATGCGCCCTCCATGTCTACCCTGAGGGGATAGGCGAGATTGCGGCTGTGGCTGTGGATTCTGCATATTCCCACCTTGGCGTGGGTCCCAAGATGATAGAGTTCCTGTGCGAGCGGGCCAAGAAGATGGGGCTTAAGAAGATCTTTGTCCTCACAACCCGCACCTCCGACTGGTTCATGGGAATGGGCTTCGAGGAAGGTGTTGTCTCCGACCTGCCCGAGAAAAAGAGGACTGCATACAATTATTCAAGGAACAGCCGTATCTTTATAAAAACTATTTAATAGCGCCGTATGAACATAGTTGTGAAGCTGAAAGAGACCTGTATCTCAGTTGTGCCTATCATCGTAATAGTCCTTCTTCTCAACTTTACAATAGCTCCGGTGGGTTCTGCCACCCTGGTGCGGTTTCTGGCCGGCTCCCTTCTGGTTATAGCAGGGCTCACCCTGTTTCTGGTGGGTGCCGACCTGGGTATAAGCCCCATAGGGCAGAAGGCGGGAGCCGCCCTTACTGCAAAGCGTAAGCTTCTGCTTTTAATAGGTGCCGCCTTTGCCATAGGATTCTTTATAACTATAGCAGAGCCCGATGTACAGGTGCTGGCCACCCAGGTGGTGGGGGTGAACCCGGCAGTGCCCAAGATGCCCCTTATACTGATGATTGCCATAGGTGTGGGCTTCTTTGTGGTGGTGGGGCTCCTCCGTATAGTGTTCAACCTTTCATACCGTTGGCTTCTGATTATCTCTTATGGTATTGTTTTCCTTTGTGCCCGTATAACAGACCCTGCCTTTATGGCTGTTGGCTTCGATGCCGGGGGAGCTACCACCGGGCCTATGACAGTTCCTTTCATTATAGCCCTGGGTGTGGGTGTGGCCTCTTCCAAAGGTGGTGCCGCAACCCGTGACTCCAGCTTCGGCCTTACAGGAGTAGCCTCCATAGGGCCTATTCTAGCGGTGCTTCTTCTGGGAATTATGACCGGCGGTTCAGCCTCTGGTGCAGAAACAGGCTCCCAGGTGGAGTTCAACGGTTTCATCGCAGTAATGCCCGAGGTGGCCAAGGAGATTCTATCCTCGCTGCTCCCCATGGCAGTTATGTTCATCATATTCCAGCTTACCCTTATCCACATGCCTCCGTATCAGGTACGGAGAATGGTGACAGGTCTTATCTACACCTATATCGGCCTGGTCCTCTTCATGACAGGGGTGCAGGGGGGCTTTATGATGGTGGGAAGCACTATCGGGGCAGTTGTAGGAGGCCTCTCATACCGCTGGATCCTTATTCCCATCGGCCTGGTGCTGGGTGCGGTGGTGGTGTGTGCAGAGCCTGCGGTGTGGGTCCTGAACGAGCAGATAGAGGAGATTTCCGGAGGTCATATCAGGAAGCGTTTTATGCTTATCTCGCTTTCTGTTGGAATAGCTCTGGCTATCGGCCTCTCCATGTACCGGGTCCTCTCGGGGGCCAGCCTGTGGCAATTCATCATCCCCGGCTACGCCTTGGCTGTGGTCCTCACATTCTTCACCCCGAAGCTCTTCACTGCTATAGCCTTTGACTCGGGCGGAGTAGCCTCAGGACCCATGACCTCGACTTTTATATTGTCATTTACCCTGGGGGCTTCCAATGCAGTAGGGGGGAATCCTGTCCTCGATGCCTTTGGAGTTATTGCCATGGTTGCCATGACACCTCTCATAACTATTCAGATTCTGGGCCTTGTGTTCAGTATGAAGGAGAAGCAGTATGGAAAATAAGATGATCTATGCCCTGGTGGGGCGCAATTCCGGAGAGCTGCTTGTGAATGCGGCTAAGGGGGCTGGTGCCCGGGGTGGCACTATAATTCCCTGCCGATCGATCTCTGACAACGCTGTGCTGCAGTTCTTCGGCCTGGGGGAGAGCGACCAGGATGCGGTGATTATTGTCACCGAGGGAGAGAATCTTAAGCCTATCCTGGATGCAATGCAGAATGCTGCGCATGAGGATAAGAGGCTTTGCGGCTTTGCGGCCGTGACAGGGGTAAGCTCTGTAATGAAGTTTATGGCAGAAAACAACAGGATGGAATATTATAAGACAGGAGAACAGGAAATGGATAGAAAGACTTCTCATGAGATGATTTTTGTGATTGTGAACTCAGGCTTTGCAGACGATGTGATGGCTGCGGCCCGGAAGGCAGGTGCCCACGGAGGTACTGTGCTGAATGCCCGGGGCACAGGAAAGCAGGAGGATGTGAAGTTCTTCGGCATAACTATTGTGCCTGAGAAGGAGATTCTCATGATCATAGCCGAGAAGGAGAAGTCGGCCGCCATTATGGATGCAGTCAGGGCTTTGGACTGCTTTGCAACTCCTGGAAGCGGCATTGTTTTCAGCTCAGATGTTGACAACTTCACCATATTGGGGAAAAAATAATGGCAGGTGCTATGGAAAACAGTTTTAAAAAAGTTCTTATAGTTTGTAATTACAACAAAGAAGGGGCAGGCCGTATCGCGGTTGATATGGAGAAGTACCTGATGGAGAGGGGCTATTCTGTCACTGTGATCCGCAACAGCCAGCTGGACCACTACAGGGTGGGCAGCCAGTTCTCCCTCCTTGTGACACTTGGTGGAGACGGTGCTGTACTTGCCGCCGCAAGGAAGGCTGCTCCGTTCGATATCCCGATTCTTGCCATCAACTTCGGAACCATAGGCTTTATGACCGAGGTGGAGCGGGACCAGTGGGAGAGCGCTCTGGAAAACTTTGTGAACGGCACATATATATGCCGCGAGCACACTATGCTGGATGTCTCTGTGATCCGTGGCGGCGAGACTGTGGCCCATGGCCTTGTGCTCAACGAAGGGGTCATCAACTGCCCAGACTCAAGGACTGTCCGTATGGCTGTGGATATAGATGATGAGCGGCTTGGACGCTATATGGCAGACGGCCTCATTGTCTCGACCACCACCGGCTCCACCGCCTATTCATCGGCTGCAGGCGGTCCGATTGTCTATCCCGATATGAATACCACAATCCTTACCCCGATCTGCCCATATTCGTTTATTGTGCGGCCTATAGTGGTGTCGCCGGAGAAAAAGATAACTGTGACCCTGGAGCCCAGGAACAGCAATATAATCCTGGCCTTGGACGGTCAGACCACCATATCGATCAGGAACACCGATAAGATCGTGTTCGAGAAGAGCGTATGCAAGGCCAAGGTAATAACTCTGCCCGGCAGCGACAAGCGGTTCTTCTTCAAGTTCAGGGAGCGGATGAGTCTCCACGGAGCTGACTGATGATTGATGAGATAGCCCTCAGGAACTTTGCGCTGGTGGAGGAATGCACCATCAGCTTCACCGAAGGGCTCAATATACTCTCTGGCGAGACCGGAGCAGGAAAATCTATTATAGCCTCATCCATCGCCATGCTGTGTGGCTGTAAGGGCGATGCCAAGATGGTGCGGACCGGTACCGACGAATGCCAGATAACCGGCCGTTTCTTCACCCAGAACCCAGAGGTTCTCGCATGGCTTAAAGAGCATGAGATAACAGATGATGACGGCTCTCTCCTGGTAAAGCGCACCCTGCGTAAGAACGGCCGTGGCTCCATCTCTATCCAGAAGACAGGCATAACAAGGGATGAGCTCCAGGAGTTTGCCTCCCTTATGCTGGATATCCACGGCCAGCACGAGCAGTATACCCTGGTTAACCAGACCAACCAGATGCGTCTTTTAGACAGCGGTGCAAACCTTGAGAAAGAGCTTTCTGAGCTTAAGACACAGTATGGCCGGCTTCTTGCATGCAGGCGCTCCATAGAAGAGCTTGAGAAATCTGCAGCAGAGAGGGAGCGGGAGCTTGAGCTTTTAGCCTTTGCCATGGATGAGATCTCAAGGGCAGACCTTAAAGAGGGGGAGGAAGAGGAGCTTGATAACCGTATAAGAGTGCTGAACAGCCACGACAAGCTCTCCCATCTCATGGAGGAGGCCTCTTCCTTCCTCTCCGGAGGCGGAAGCGCAGTGCAGGCCCTTAAGCAGGCAAGAAGCGCTGCGGAGCAGGGGGCAAAGATAGACCAGTCCCTGGAGGAGCTTTCCAGGAGGCTTGATGAATCCTACTACGAAGTTGAGGATATAGCCCAGAGCCTCAAGGAATACCTGGCCCACGATGCATACGACCCCGATGAGCTTGAGCGGTGTCAGGAGCGGCTTTTCCTTATCAGGCGCCTCAAGAAGAAATATGGCCCCACAGTAGAGGCTGTGATTGCCTATGGCGAAGAGGCCAGGAAAAACTATAACCAGCTCTCCGATTTCAGTGGCAGTAGGGATGCACTCCTTAAAGAAGAGAAAGAGCTTGAGCATAAGGTGATGTCTCTTGCCATGAGTGTCTCCAAAACCCGTAAAAAGGCGGCTGGTGGCCTTGAGAAGGAGATAGAGTCTATCCTCAAGGAGCTTGGGATGCCCAAGGCTGTGTTCCATATTGCGGTGGAGGAGGCGGAGCTCTCATCCACAGGTATAGATACTGTGAACTTCATGATATCCCCTAACAAAGGGGAGCCTTTAAGGCCTATAAGCAGCGCAGTGTCGGGGGGCGAGCTCTCAAGGATCATGCTGGCAGTCAAGAGCGCATTCGCAAGCTCAGACCCGGTGGAGACTATCCTGTTCGACGAGATTGATTCCGGCATAGGAGGGGAGGTTGCTGTCCAGCTGGGGCACTATCTCTCAAAGCTCTCTGCAGGGAAGCAGGTGCTCTGTATAACACATCTGGCTACAATTGCAGTTAATGCCGACAACCATATACTGGTGTCAAAGCGTGTGGATGGAGAGAGGACCTGCACCGAGGCAGTTCAGATCTCTGGAAAAGAGCGTGTCGCAGAGATAGCCCGTATGCTCTCTGGAAAGCGTGATTCCATATCCCTTGAGCATGCTCAGTCTCTGCTTGCGAAGAAGATAGGATCCTGAGACTCAAGCTTATTCATTAAGTTTTTCGCAAAGGTGCGGATGTACCACTCAATATTTTTCTTATAAAGCCCAAGTGTAAAGAACCGTGCCGCAATTCCCCGCAGCCTGCACTGGCCTGTATAGTAGATTGTGGCTTTATTGTCCTCGTGCTTTATTGATATGGTGTAGCTCAATGTATCGATAATCTTTGTTATCCTGCTTTCATGGACCACATCGAGCCTGATCCCCTCTGTCCCGTCATCCAGAGGATTTACTGTGAAGACGATGGAGTAGTCCCTGTTCTTCAGGAACCATATGTTGAGGGCGAAGTAGACCCTGAAGCTGTTCTGGTCCTCAAGATATTTCAGGCGGTTCAGTGTGCAGGTGAGTTTCTTTGCCTCGGGGTCATCCCTGGTAAGGCCGTCTAGAAGCCAGTTCTCATAATCTCCATAGTTCCACAGCACAGCATCTATTTTTTCCTTGGATGCAGAGATTGGAATCTGGCCATGGGTGTTGTATCCCTCTTCTCTTGTGTAGGTGGTGACAGGGGTTGGAATCTCGGACGCTGTCAGAGGAGAGGCTGCCAAAATGCCCAGCAGAAGGGTCAGCAGCAGAAAGCTGAATTTTGTATGTCTGTACATCTTTAGCCCATCTTTATCAGGATAAGTCCGATTGTTATCAGGATAATGCCTATGATCTTCTGTGGGGTAGGCTTTTCCTTGAGCACCACAAAGCCCAGGATTGAGGCGATTATGACAGAGCATTCCCTAAGCGCCACAATGTAGCTTGCATGGTTTGAGAGGCTGAATGCGAACATTATGATTAAATATGTACCCATGGAGCCGAGCCCTATTATAGGGGCATATGGAAGGTGGTCCAGGTTCTCCCTCACAGTCTTGCTGAATCCATTTCTGAATGCGATCGGAGATACCAGAAGCAGAGATGTTATGCTCATCACATTCAGGCTTACCACAGGATGGTTGAACCCGGCGCTCCTTGAGTCGGCAAGGGAATAGCCCGCAATGGTGATACCTGTCAGGAAAGCGTACAGACAGCTTTTGATATCCTCCTTGGTCATGGTGCTGGAAAGCCCTACAGTAAGGATTCCAGATACGATAAGGATGATTCCTGCCCAGCCTAAACCCGAGACATAATCATGGAGTGCAAACACAGCGATAAGGGCGGTCAGTGCGACGCCTGTGCCTCTGGAGATGGGGTAGGCTGCAGATATATCGCCGAACTTGTAGGAGGTGAACAGCGTTATGTAGTAGCAGCAGTGGAATACTGCGGATATCAGGATTGGAGCAGCCCCCTGCCAGTTGAAGCCGTTCCTTGCGATTATCACTATGGTGAAAGGGAGCAGAATGAGGTCGATGCACATGGAGCCAAGCCAGAAAGTGGGCAGGTTTCCGGAGATTTTCTTGGAGAAGAAGTTCCAGCCGGCATGGGTCACAGCCGCTAGAAGTACTAGGAAAAAGACCATTGTGCTCATTCTGTGGATATTTTAATACTCACAATTTCTATTGTCAATTCTGAAGGAGCCTCCTATTATTGCATATTAAATAATAATAGAGTATGCTCTATCATGTATAAGTATGCTTATTGAGGTATTATGGATAAAATAATTATAAAAGGGGCGCGGGAGCACAACCTTAAGAACATCGATGTAGAACTGCCTAGAGACCAGCTTGTAGTCATATCCGGCTTGAGCGGCTCCGGCAAATCCTCCCTTGCCTTTGACACTATATTCGCAGAGGGGCAGCGGCGCTATGTGGAATCGCTCTCTTCCTACGCCCGTATGTTCCTGGGCAGGATGGAGAAGCCTGACCTGGATTATATCGAGGGGCTTTCTCCTGCCATCTCCATAGAGCAGAAGACCACTCACAGGAACCCACGTTCCACAGTTGGAACTGTCACCGAGATCTACGACTACTTCCGTCTTCTCTTTGCCCGGATCGGCGTGGTGCACTGCCCGCAGTGCGGCAGAGAGATACACGAGCAGTCGGTTGACCAGATCCTTGATGTCATCTACGCCTTCCCAGATGGTACAAAGATGACTGTGCTGGCCCCCATGGTCTACGGCAAGAAGGGGGAGCACGAGAAGCTTATCTCCGATGCGGCCAAGGCAGGCTTTGCCCGTATCCGGCTGAACGGCGAGATCAGGGAGCTCTCCGAGACTATTACTCTGGACAAGAAGAAAAAGCACTCCATCGACATTGTGGTGGACCGTATAAAGAAGAGCCAGGAGAACAAGAGCCGCCTGAGCGAGGCGGTGGAGACAGCTGTCCACACCAGCGGCGGCCGTGTGATTGTCTCTGTGGTGGGGGATGATGGCAAGAGCCAGGACTACTACTTCTCGGAGAAGAACTCATGCCCTGACTGCAACATCAGCATCCCGGAGCTCCAGCCTAGGCTCTTCTCCTTCAACAACCCATACGGCGCCTGCCCGTCCTGCGCCGGCCTTGGAATAACCATGGAGTATGACGAGCACCTTATAATGCCTGATTTGAGCCTCTCGTACAATCAGGGGGGCATATTGCCGTTCACCCCTAAGTCGGCCTGGTATTCAAGCTGGTTCGAGGCGCTTGCAAAGGCGCATAACTTCTCTCTGGACACACCGCTTAAGGATCTGCCTAAGAAGGTTATGCAGATTCTCCTCTACGGCTCCGACAAGGTGCTCCATGTCTCCTATGTGAACCGGAACGGAGACCATACATCGGACTACAACAAGCCTTTTCCCGGTATCTTTAAGGAGCTGGAGCGGCGGCACAGGGAATCATTCTCCGACAGCATGCGGGAATACATAGAATCCTTCATGAGCCAGCGGGAGTGCACAGCCTGCCACGGCGCAAGGCTCCGCCCCGAGGCCCTTGCTGTAACTATAGGCGGAAAAAATATAGAGCAGCTTACATCCTCTTCTGTGCAGGAGCTCAAAGCCTTCTTCGAAAAGCTTAAGCTTACCGAGACCGAGAAGCAGATCTCCGGCCAGATAATGAAGGAGATTAAGGCAAGGCTCCAGTTCCTCGATTCTGTGGGCCTCGGCTACCTTACCTTGAACCGCAAGGCGGCGACGCTGTCCGGCGGCGAGGCGCAGCGCATAAGGCTGGCCACCCAGATAGGAAGTTCCCTTGTGGGTGTCCTCTACATCCTGGACGAGCCTACCATAGGGCTCCACCAGAGGGACAACGAGAAACTCATCGACACCCTCAAGCACCTGCGCGACATTGGCAACACCCTGATAGTGGTGGAGCACGATGAGCAGACTATCCGCGCCGCCGACTATGTGGTGGAGCTGGGCCCTGGCGCAGGTGTCCACGGTGGCAGCATAGTTGCCCAGGGAACAGTGAAGGAGCTTCTTAAGAACAAGAAGAGCATCACAGCACGGTTCCTGAATGGCCAGGAGAAGGTTGAGGTTGCCGACCGGAAGAGGGTGGAAAACCCCCATTGCATAACCATCAAGGGGGCGAAGGAGCACAACCTCAAGAACATAGATGTGAAGATTCCCCTGGGCAAGCTGGTGGTTGTCACCGGCGTCTCCGGAAGTGGAAAATCAAGCCTTGTCAACGACATCCTGTTCCCGGCCGCCTACAACAGGCTCAACCACGCCTCCGAGCCGGAGGGCTCCTACAAGAGCATCTCTGGCCTTGAATACATAGACAAGATCATAAACATAGACCAGTCTGCAATCGGGCGGACACCGCGCTCCAACCCCGCCACCTATGTTGAGGTCTTCGGAGCCCTCCGGAGCCTGTTCGCAGAAGTGCCAGAGGCCAAGGCAAAAGGGTACAGCCCGGGCCGGTTCTCCTTCAACGTCAAGGGCGGCCGGTGCGAGAACTGCGAGGGGGGCGGCACCATCAAGATCGAGATGCACTTCCTCCCCGATGTCTACATAACCTGTGATGTCTGCGGCGGAAAGCGGTTCAACCGCGACACCCTGGAGATCCGCTACAAAGGGAAGAACATCTACGAGGTGCTTGAGATGACAGTGGAGGAGGCCTGCACCTTCTTCAAGAACAATCCTCTCATTAGCCGCAAGCTGAATGCTCTGAATGATGTCGGCCTCGGCTACATAAAGCTGGGTCAGTCGGCCCTTACCCTGTCAGGAGGCGAGGCCCAGCGGGTCAAGCTGGCATACGAGCTTTCCAAGGTGAGCACCGGAAAGACACTCTACATACTGGATGAGCCTACCACGGGACTGCACTTTGCCGATGTGAAGCAGCTCATGGAAGTTATAGAGAAGATTGTTGCCAAGGGCAACTCTGTGGTGATAATTGAGCACAACATGGATGTCATCAAGATGGCTGACTACATCATAGATCTGGGACCTGAGGGAGGCACAGGAGGCGGCACAGTGGTGGCCACAGGCACTCCTTCTGAGATTGCATCCTGCAAATCGTCCTACACAGGCCGGTTTCTGAAGGAGATGTTCCGCCTCTGATGAGAAAACTCCTTCTCCTGACAGCTTTGCTACTCCTCTTTGTGTTCCCGGCTATAGCCCAGGATCCGGAGCAGCAGAATGAGAAGGATACCCTGTTCTACCGCACACTGGTGCGGGACATAGAGACAGCCAGCTACACCGAGCTGGTGGAGTGGTGCCGGACTGTGGGAGTGCCGGAGAATGGCGAAAGCGATGCCCTGCGGAAACGGCTTTTAGACTACTTTGAGCTTGAGAGCCAGCCCCCTGCCAAGAAGAAAGGTGACACATTCATAATCAGGGGCTCGGACAAGACCCGCTACTTCAATGTGGAGCAGGCGGACGAGAACTATATCACCATAAGCGGCGGCGTGACACTGGAGGTGACCGAGGAAAAGGATAATATCCTGCACCAGATCCAGGCCGACAAGCTGGTCTACAACCAGAAGAAGCAGCTTATGACTGCCGAGGGCAATGTCATCTACACCCGCAAGGTCAAGGATAAGGACGAGAAATACTTCGGCGACAAGCTCTCCTTTGACCTGGACGACTGGAGCGGCGTCTTCTTCCAGGGAATCTCCGAGAAGACAATCGATATGAAGGGGAACGACACCAAGTTCTTCTATTCGGGCGACAAGATCTTCAAATCGGGCAAGAATGTCTCTGTGATGGAGAATGCCACTATCACCTCCAACGGTGATCCCGAGACCTCCTACTACAGGCTTAAGGCCAAGAAGATATGGCTCCTGGCTCCGGGAGAGTGGGGAGTGCGCAATGCTGTCCTCTATGTCGGCAACATACCTATGTTCTACTTCCCGTTCTTCTTCAAGCCCGGAGACCGCTTTGTATTCCGTCCTTCTGTAGGATACCATGATGTGAAAGGCCATTTTATCCAGACCACCACATATATCAAGGGAGAGCCTTCCTCCAGCGGCGAGAACCTCTCTTTCCTGGCTGCCTCCGATGCCGAGGACCGGCTGTACGAGAAGGAGCTGAACGGCCTTTACTTAAGGCGTACCGAGACCCTCAAGGAGAATCCGGACGACGAATCCTACATAAAGCTTATGGCCGATGCCTACTACAACCTGGGACTCTATGGAGCCCTGGAGGGAGACCTGAACAAGACCGAGCATATCAACGAGACCAAGTTCTACCTCGGCTTTGCCAAGACCCGTAATATATACGACTATTCGGGGTACAGCACCCCATACTATGAATATGACGACCGGAGCCTGGACGACTACTGGAACAAAGGCTATTTCGGCAGCACCGAACTGCCGTTCCGGTACGGAGCAGAGCTGAACACAGGAATTGATTTCAAATACTTCAAGTCCACTCTCTCCTTTGACATCTATTCAGACCCATACCTGCTCAGGGATTTCGAGAACCGGAGCGAGAACATGAACTGGGGCAAGATTCTGGGCATGGAGGATGATCTTGAGGATGTGGAGGATGAATACACAGGTGTCAGAGACCGTCTCTACTGGCTGTTCCATACCGAATTTGACCCTACCTTCAAGATATTCGGCAACTACTTTGATGTTCAGGTGACCAAGCTGGACTTCTACATGAACTGGAAGAACAAGGAGCGGGATTTCACCGGCTTCAATGGGCTTGATCCTGCATCTGACAGATATATAGACCCGGGTAACAGAACCGATTACACATTCCCGGAAGCCACCTTCTACTATCCTGAGAACTATGTTCTCCCAGACCTGGCTGTAAAGATAGACGGCACTATCTTTGACCGCACATTCAACAGCGACACAGCACGGGAGTCAAGGGAGCAGCGCCGCCAGAAGGAACTTGAGGAGCGCCGAGAAGCCAAGGAGGCAGAGGAGTCGGAGGAGACCGAGGAGGAGATAGAGGCAAGGAAAAAGCTGGCCGAGCAGCTCAAGGCCACAGTCCATTCTCCTTTTGAGGATGAGAAAAAAGAGGAGAAGGAGGAGATATGGGGACTCAGGGCTCCTGATGATGTGGAAGACATCCCTATAACCCTCTATTCGGACCGTAACTTCTTCGAGCACAACCTTGGTTATTTGATAACTCCTAACTTCATCATAGATAACCGTCTCAAGGATGCCGATGTGCTGGTGCCCAGCGATGTGGACTTTGACCGCACCTATTCTATCATGCGTACCTACGGCGAGGGAAAGCTCATGTACAGGGCAGGGGTGCTGAACACTCTGTTCACTGTTGACGAGGACCTGGTTTTCAGCGGCGAGTACCGTAAGCATGCCGACCGGGACGAGACCCTTACCGATGACGAGTGGGATAACCTTAGGCTTCAGGATTATATGTCCTCCAACTATCAGATAGAGAATGACCTGACCCTTAAGACTATGCCGCTCTTCATGTTCGACCGTATCTCCGAAAGCTATCTTTCCTACACCGCAGACATTATCCTGTACAGGAAGAGCTTTGATTATATCGACGAGAAAGACGACCCTGTCTATGTTGATGACACTTTTGAATGGGACAAGGAATACTTCAAGAAGCACGAGACCGAGCTTATGCTCAGCTACCTTTCCGACTGGCGGCAGTTCCAGACAGCCCGCTTCAAGACTGTTATGGAGCCTCTGAACAGGGAGTTCGAGAACGAGGATATCCTCCGCACCGGTCCTCTTGCTTCATCTATGTTCTTCAGGATGAAGGAGGATGATGACGGCTATATCTTCTACGATCCGCTCAGGTTCACCGAGCGCCTTGAGTATGGACGCAGCTATCTCCAGGGAATCTACAGGCAGAACCTGCAGCACAACTATGCCCAGGATTACGAGCTGGAGGGAAAGATAAGCTTCTTTGATGATGATGTCTATTTCAAGCAGAGCTATATGTACAACATTTATGAGGGGCACCACCAGGAGGCTGTTTCGACACTCAACCTGTGGTATCTGAACCTGATGTACAAGGCAGAGTGGATGCGCCCGTACGAGTACGAGGATGGAGTAGGCTGGGTGCAGGAGGATGACGAGGAGTTTGTGCCGTCCAAGTTTGTGGCCACCTTCAACTTCTCAAGGTACGGAAAGCCTTTCTGGCGCAACAGAATAAGGTATAAGACCGATATCAACATCGGATACAACATGGATCTCCAGAAGTTCACCGACAATGCCCTGACAGCAAGCTTCGGCTTCCATGCCAATGTCTACAGGCTGTTTGACATCTCTTTCAAGACCACTTCGGAGAACAACAACACATACCGATATTCCAAGTCCAAGGCCAGCACAGTGGGTGAGGAATATATAAATCCATTCACAGACCTGTGGAAATCCTTCACATTCTGGGACAGGGACAAACGCTACGAGTCCGGATTCAAGCTTAAGAGCCTGGAGACCAAGCTGGTGCATCACCTTGGGGACTGGGACCTTTCCTATACCTACAAAGGTTATCCGGAGCTGGATTCTTCGGGACAGCGGCCTAACTGGGACTGGAAGTCTGAGTTCTGCATCCTGGTGCAGTGGAACCCGATACCGGAGCTCAAGACACAGGTCAAGAAGAACAAGGAAGACAGGTATTCAATGTGATGTATCTTTCTATGCCGTTTTCAGACAGAAAAGCTGCGGTCTGTATCTCCCTGGCCGCTGCCGGCGACATGGGGGCAAACACCGAGCCCAACCTGGCGCACCGGGAGGCCTTCTTCAAGGCCTCGGGGCTCTCTGGCCCGGAGCAGTACCCGCTGGTGCTGGAGCAGGTCCATTCCCACATCATATACGATGCAGAGGAACTTGCTGGCCATGGTTCTGCCTCCGAGGGGCTGCTCCAGGGGGACGGCATTATATCCAGGGTGCCGAGAGCCCTGAGTGTCTCGGTGGCCGACTGCGTCCCAATCTTCCTCCGAGACACCCGCACCGGTGCGGTGGGGGCATTCCATTCAGGCTGGAAGGGAACCGGCATAGCGGCCGAGGGTGCCCTGCGCATGGCAGCAGACTATGGGTGCTGCCTCTCCGATATAGAGGCACTGATCGGGCCGGCCATAGGTGGGTGCTGTTACCGGGTGGAGAAGGAGAGGTATGACTATTTCCTTAAGACTTTCGGCTCTGTGGGGGTGACCTGCAGAGAGGCTGAGAATGGCGAAAATATTTATAGTTTAGATTTAAAACTTATAAACTATAACATTTTATCAAAGTTGAATTTGAAAAATATAGCAGTTTCTGACGCCTGCACCTGCTGCGACACCAGATTCTTCTCCTTCCGCAGGGCTATGGCGACAGGGGCTCATTTCTCCCGAATGCTTGCATATATAAAAATTTTAGAATAAGGTTAGGAATATGATTGATACAGGAAAACAGCTTATTAATATAGTGTTTGATGCCCTTTCGGCAGTGTTCAGGGAAGCAGGGGCCGAGGTTGACTTTACCCCCGAGTCCATCATCCCGGGAATCCCTCCTAAGCCTGAGCTGGGAGATGTGGCTTTCCCCATGTTTGTATATGCCAAGAAGCTACGCTCTGCACCGCCCAAGATTGCTTCCGATGTTGCAGCCCATATACAGGGCATTCCTGGCCTCCAGGTGCTCACAGCAGGCCCCTACGTCAACTTCAAGGTGGACAGGAAGGCTGTGGCAGAACAGACTTTGAGCGCTGTCCTCTCGCAGGGCGACACCTATGGCCGCACCGATTCCCTCAAGGGGAAGCGGATCATGGTGGAGTTCTCCTGCCCGAACACCAACAAACCTCTCCATCTGGGCCACCTCAGGAACGACTCCTACGGCGAGAGCGTATCCCGAATCTTTGCGGCCAACGGCGCCGAGGTCAAGAAGGTCAACCTGATCAATGACCGTGGTATCCATATCTGTAAATCGATGGCCGCCTATCAGAAGTTCGGCGCCGGCACAACCCCGGAGTCTGAGCATATCAAGGGAGACCACTTTGTAGGCGACTACTATGTTAAGTACAACACCTGGTCCCAGACCGACGAGCAGGCTGAGCCTATTGCCCGCGACCTGCTGGTCAAATGGGAGGCCGGAGATGAGAAGACTGTGGATCTGTGGAAGCTTATGAACAAGTGGACCATAGACGGCATCTTCCAGACCTATAAGAAGACCGGAATCTCCTTCGACAAGATCTACTACGAGAGCCAGACCTACAAGTCGGGCAAGGAGATTATCCTGGAAGGGCTTGAGAAGGGGCTTTTCTATAAGAATGACAAAGGGGCGATCTGCGTCGACCTTTCCGAGATAAACCTGGATACCAAGGTGCTGCTCCGCGGGGACGGCACATCTGTATACATTACCCAGGATATCGGCACTGCCATAGCGCGTCATAAGGACTGGCCTTTCGACGCTCTTTTTTATGTGGTGGGCTCGGAGCAGCAGTATCACTTCAAGGTGCTCTTCTATGTGCTCCAGAAGCTGGGCTTTGACTGGGCCAAGGACCTGCACCACCTCTCCTACGGCATGGTGAACCTGCCCGAGGGAAAGATGAAGTCGAGGGAAGGAAAGGTTGTGGATGCCGACGACCTTATCGATGAGCTTGAGAAGATGGCCAAGGAGGAGATAATCGCAAAAGGGCGGGAATCCGAGATCGGCGATATAGACAAAGCTGCCGAGTCCATCGCCCTGGGTGCTCTTAACTACTTCCTCCTCTCCACAATCCCAACCAAGGATATGGTGTTCAACCCCAAGGAGTCCCTCTCATTCAACGGAAACACAGGTCCATACCTGCAGTACACCGGCGCCCGTATCTGCACCATGCTGGGCAAGTACGAAGGCTCGACCGATGCTGTGGACTACAGTCTGGCAACCACCGACGACGAATGGGAGATCATAAAGCTTATCGGAAACTTCGGCGAGACTGTACGGCAGGCCGGAGCTGAGTACAATCCTATGCTTATAGCAGGGTATCTCTACAACCTGGCCAAGCACTACAGCAAGTACTACCACGACTGCCCGATCCTCAAGAGCGAGCCGGAGGTGGCCAAGGCAAGGGTAGTCCTCTCCAAGGCGGTGCTCCAGGTGCTCAAGAACGGCTTTGACCTTATCGGAATACCGTTCCTGGAGACTATGTAAGAGGCTTAATTGTATAGAACTCTTAGTAAAAAAGTATTTGTTTTTATTTTTTTCCTTCTTCCTGTCCTTGTGTCAGCCGACAGCGGGATTACCCTTCTGTTCGGCGGCGATATAATGGCCCATAAGAATAACTATTATGTTGCCGATTTTTCTGAGATGTGGAAGGATGTAAAGGATATTATCCAGAAGGGTGATCTTGCTTTTGCCAATATAGAGGCTCCTGTGGATGCCACCAGGGAGATCTCGTTTTATCCTCAGTTCAACATGAGCCGGGAATATCTTATGTCCTCCATAGATGCGGGATTCTCTGTCTTTTCCCTTTGCAACAACCATTCCAACGACCAGGGGAAGGGGGGAATGCTGGAAACTGTCAAGTCCTGCAATATAATTGCAGAAAAGTATGGGAAAGAGGGTAGAACCCTCTATTTCTCAGGCATTAAGAACAGTCCCGACGAACCCTTCTCCTATAACATCATTGAGAAAAATGGTTGGAAAATTCTTTTCTTTCCTGTGACTGAGTCTCTGAACAGCTTTGATTCCTATGAATACATCAACTATATTTCTCCTGCCGCAGAAAGCAGGGAGCGGTTTGTCGCTTATGTCAGGAGACTGAGGGAGAAGGTTCCCTGCGACATTTTCATCCTTTCGCTGCATACCAATGAGCCTGAGTATGTCAGGAGTGTATCTGACACACAGAAAAAGTACTATGAGGATCTGATTGAGGCAGGGGTCGATATTGTCTGGGCAAACCATACCCATCTTATCAAAGACAGGGAGATAATCAAAGATCGGGGGAGAGGAAGACAAGCCCTGATCATGTATGCAAACGGGAATACTATAAGCGGCCAGCGGACCAGCCCCAACATCACCATGGAAGACCCGAATACCCAGCGGGATAACACAGGGGACGGGCTTTTGTATGAAGTCAGATTGATCAAGGATGATTCCGGAGCAATAAGAATCGAGAGGACACAGCCTTATTTTATCACCACATATCTCACCCCTAAGAGAGAGTGCCTTGTCAAGCCTATGAATGATGAGTTCATAGGGTGGCTGAAGGAGACAAAGCAGCCGAAATGGGCCGGGTACATAGAGAGAAGGCTTAAGATAAACCAGACCGAGACTAAGGATATAATCAGATAACCGGGTTACCGGATAGAGGTCTTTTTACCATCTTCGCCAACTGCTGTGAATGTGATGGTGGTGGAGAAGACCGGTGCTTTGTTCTCCTCCTTGCTGTCCACAATGTATACATCGCAGCTGTAGGTGACGCTGGTGTTTCCCACGCTTTCCTGATGGGTGTGGAACCGCAGTATCACGCCATCTGGAATGCCTCTTTTGAAGGAGGTCTCTCCCATGGCCCTGGTGACAAGCTTCTTATCGGGGAAATCTATGGCTGCCGCAATCCAGCAGAATTCATCTATCCAGCGTAGCATCTGCCCTCCGAAAAGGTGTCCGTTCTGGTTCAGGTGCTCTGGCCGTACAATAATATAGTTATTCATAGTCTCTCCATTAAAGTGTTATCCTTAGGCCGTCGTAGGCAGGCTCAATCCCATCCGGCAGCTCCGACAGCAGCTTGGCATGGTCAATGTCGTGGCACATATGGGTGAAGTATGTGCGCTCTGCCCCGATTTTTTGGGCTACAGCTATTGCCTTATCAACAGTCAGGTGGGTAGGGTGGTCCTTATACTTAAGAGCATCCAGCACCAGCACCTTAAGGCCGTTCAGAAGATGCATGGAGGCCTTGGGAATATAGCTGCAGTCGGTAAGGTATGCGAAATCGCCTATGCGGTAGCCGAAGGTCTCAAGCTTTCCATGTAGCATAGGGACTGGCACCACCTCAAGCTTTCCATAAACGGTGGGAATATAGAAAGGACCTTCCACAGGGTTCAGCTGGATATGGGGCTTTCCGCCTCCCATCTGGGTCACATTGAAGATGTAGTCAAACCGCCTGCGGATTATCCCTATCACCCTGGTGCTGCCGTAGACTGGCATAGGACGCCTGAAAGTCATGGGGCGGATATCATCCAGACCGTGCAGATGGTCGGCGTGAGTGTGGGTTATCAGGACGGCATCGGCTGTGGAAAGCTTTTCCCGCAGCATCTGGATGCGGAACTCAGGGGTCATGTCTATGATGATCCTGGCCCCTTCGGCACGCACATAGACCGAGCACCTGGTTCGGTTGTTCTTGGGGTCGGAGGAGGTGCAGACAGGGCAGTCGCAGCCGATCACCGGAATGCCGTGGGATGTTCCTGTCCCTAAGAAGATTACTTCCATCTGTACCTTATTTCCCGCTGCAATAGTAGTCGGCGATATTGGTGAAGATATCGGTCACACCAAGCTTCTCCAGCGCCTTAAAGTCATAGTGCTTGCATGGCTCCTTGCCTGGATAGAAGATCTCCTCCTCGTTCCATACACGGATAGGGAGGTCTGTCTTCTCCCTGATATTTGGAACATCCAGCATCTCTACATAAGGATGAAGCGCGTTCACCGGATATTTCTGTGAGAACTCCAGGCACAGCTTCTCGGAGTCGTAGAGAATTCCTGCGTTCACATACGGGTACTTCTGCTTGATAAGCACAATGGAGTCAGGATTGAAGGAGGAATAGACAATATATTTGTCCAAGCCCCATTCCTTGACCAGCGCAACAATCATGTCTTCGATTCCTTCGTAGCGCACTTCGCTGGTCTTGAGCTCTATGTTTATAAGAAGCCCCTTGCTGAGGCATACAGGCTTGAGAAGGGTGAAAACCTCTTCGATGGTTGGAACCTGGGTATACTGCTTTTCTCCATTTACAGGATGGGTCTCTATCTTGAGAGCTTTGATCTCCTCGAGTGAGAAGTCCTTTACCCAGCCTTTCCCGTTGGTGGTCCGGTCCACTTTCTCGTCGTGGATTACAACCATCTTCCGGTCTTTGGTCAGCTGGATATCAAGCTCTATTCCTGTCACAGGCAGCTTGCTGGCAGCCTCGAAGGACTGCAGTGTATTCTCTGGCCAGGTGTAGCAGCACCCTCTGTGGGCCCAAATCTTCATTCTATGCCTCCAATTGTTGCGTTTTTATAATTATATCATGGTTTTTTCCAGTTGTCATTACTGGAAAAGGATTATGTTTTCCGGTTTTACAGCAATCTGGCAGTCTGAATCCTGGATCTGGAATGGGTATGTGTCATACACCTTTATTTTGCCGCAGCTTGTCTCTACTGTGCAGGTGTAGCGGCTTCCATAGAAGGTGCGGCTCTCTACTTGCCCTTTAAGGATATTCTCCTCGTTCCCAGTTGCGATGGTGCAGCATTCGGGGCGGAAGAAAAGGGTGACCTCATCCCCCGGAACACACTTATAAGAGCAGTTCTTTACTCTGATCATCTGGTTCTGGCACTGCACCTCGACCATTTCACCTATGCTTTTTACTGTTCCTTTCAAGATGTTGGACTGGCCTACAAACTGGGCTGCATAGAGGGTTTTGGGCTTGAAATAGATCTCCTGAGGTGTGCCGGTGCACTCGATGTTTCCGCGGCGGAATACCGATATCCGGTCGGAGAGAGTCATGGCCTCCTCCTGGTCGTGGGTAACATAGATGGTGGTCAGGTTGTTCTTCCGGTGGGTCTCCACAATCTGGGCCTTGAGTGCCCCCTTAAGTTTCTCGTCGGCTGCGCTCAAAGGCTCATCCAGCAGCAGGAGCTCTGGGTTCACCGCAATAGCCCTGGCCAGTGCAACCCGCTGCTTCTCTCCGCCTGAGAGTGTATCTGGCTTTCTGTTTCCATATCCAGGAAGCTCCACAGCCTCTAAAAGCTCCTCGGTCCTGGCCTTGATCCTCTCCTTGCTCCAGTGCCTTGTCTCGGGGCCATAGCCTATGTTCTTGGCCACTGTCATGTTAGGAAAGAGGGCATAGTCCTGGAACACTATGGAGATGTTGCGCTTTTCGGGTGGAACTTCGGTTATATCCTTACCATCCAGGTATATGCGGCCCGAATCGGGGGCAGTGAACCCTGCTATTATGCGGAGCAGAGTAGTCTTGCCGCATCCGGACGGCCCTAAGAATGTGTGGAATTCCCCCTGGTTAAGCTCCAGGTCTGCATTCAGTGTGAAAGTCCCATAGTTCTTTTTTATGTTCTCAAGTATCAGTTTCATAGGCTTATCTCTCCAAGACGGTCAATGGCATAGAAGGCTGCTATGCAGATAAGAAGGAGCACAGTTCCCATGGCGCAGGCCTGGTAGAACCGGTAGGCCCCGATAAGGCGGTAGATTGCGACAGGCATGGTGGTAAAGCCTTCGGGAGCCAGCATGAGTGCTCCGTTCACCTCGCCGGCTGAGACTGCAAAGGCAAAGATGCCGGCAGTAAATATGCCGTTCTTTATCATGGGCAGCTTTACAGTCCAGAGGATACGCAGCGGCTTTGCCCCGAGGCTCTGGGCACACTCTATGCACCTTCTGTTTATCCTGCTGTAGAACAGGGAAATAGCTTTTATAGTGAAGGGGAGTACAGCCGCAGTATGCACTGCTATCAGGAGCAGCTTTCCATTGGGCCTGAAGCCCAGGGCCGATATTGTGAGCATGTAGCCGAGGGAAAGAAGTATAGAGGAGATTCCAAGCGAGGCAAAGAAGAATATCTGCACAAGGAAGGAGCCCTTCGGCCACCTGGAGATTACTGCAGAGATTATAAGGGAAAGCACTATTGCACATATCACGGTGGCTATCGCTATGAATATGGTGTTGAGCACTGGGTTATACATATTGGGCTGGGCAAAGGCTTTATACCAGTTCAGGGTTAGCCCTTTCTCCTTGCCCCAGCCACTCTTGCCTGTGAAGGAGTTGAGGGCGATAGTGGCCATCGGCATTGCCACATAGAGGATAAGGAAGACAATGTAGAGAAAGGCCGGGAAGCTGCGTGCAGAAAGCTTTTTCTCTGGTACAGCCCCATGCCTGCCCAGCGGGATGGAGTAGCTGCTTCTCTGGTGCCCTGCTGCTGTATAGACCGAGATGAAGAGCAGGGTTATAAGTGACTCAAGGCCACCCAGGGCACATGCCTTGGTAACCTGCGATGTAGTCCTTGCCAGCTTGTAAATCTCAACCTCCAGCGTGGAATACTGTGGGCCGCCTCCAAGCACAAGAACTATGGAGAAGCTCATGAAACAGAGTACGAATATGAGGGCGCAGGCTGCTATGAAGGCACATAGCAGCCAGGGACAGGTGACTGTCCTGAACAGCCGCCATCTGCCTGCTCCCAGGCTTCTGCCTGCCTCGTAGAGCGATGCCGGTATCTTCTCCCACACCGGGTATACAAAGCGGATGAATAGCGGGATGTTGTAGAAGGTGTGGGCTATAAGTATGGCCTTGAGGTTGTAGAGCAGGTGCAGCGGCGGCTGTTCTGCGCCCGACAGGGCCATGAGGGCCCTGTTGATTATGCCGTTGTTGCCGATCAGAAGCACTATTCCAAGCACTGCCGCAATCGGGGGGAGCACATAGGGTACAGTTATAAGTGCCTTGATGAAGTTCTTGCCCCGGAATTTATAACGGGCCAGGATATAGGCTCCTGGAAAGCCGATTGCGGCAGAGAGGAGGGTGCTGAGTGCCCCCTGCTTAAGGGAGAAAAGGCATATTCTCCTGCAGTAGCTGTCTCCCAAGACAGCCCCAAGTCCCTCCCTTGAGAAACCGGTGGCAAATACTGTTATCACCGGCACATAGAAGAAGGCCAGGAGGAGCAGGAATGGGAT
>JAGCGL010000011.1 GCA_017649605.1 Spirochaetia bacterium | reverse complement strand
GGAGCTGCTCTATATCCTTTGCACCCAGATCTCTGGACATGGAGAGAGGGGTGTTGCCACCTTTTGATTTGACATTCACCTCGGCCCCTTTGTAGATCAGGACTTCTGTCATCTCATAGTTCTGGGCCATCACTGCCAGAAGCAGAGCTGTCTTATTATCCTTGTCCGCAGCATTTATATCTGCACCCATTACCAGCGAGCGGTAGAAATTCTCCTTCTTGCCGTTCTGCACCGATTTAAACAGCATCTCTGTGGCCTGCGATTCTGAAAGTATTGTAGAAGTCGGCTCTACAGGCTTAGGTTCTTCCTTCACAGGCTTCTTTGCCTTTGCTTTTGCAGGCTTTGGCTCTTCCTTATGCTGGGGCGGTGCAGCCACAGGCTTCTCTGGTTCTGCCTTTGTCACATTGGTTGCAACCATAACGGCTGGAACTGTGCTCTTCTCTGCATTTTTAAGAACCTTCTGTATTCTATTGTACTCTTTTCTGTCAGCTTTGTTTGTCTTGGATTTCTTTGCATCATCCGACAGCTTATCCACTCCGAAGTCGTGCCGCTCATCGCCTGATTCGCTTATTGCAAAAGATCCGGAAAGGGTGCAGCCTCTGTTCATCATGAACTCTATCACATCTGCGCTGTAGTCGCTGCTGCAGGCTGCAAACCAGATAGGATTCTTATAGGATTTCATTATTTTGCCGGCTGATTCATAATCTCCGGATTCATCCCGTATCTCTCCGGAATTAATATCAATTCCTGCATCCAGCAGAATCTGGATTATTTTAATGGTGTTGGCCGGGTCGTGGGTCTCTCTGTTGCTCCATACTGCGCCGGTCAGGGCATTGCCTCCAAGTGCGTCGTCCGCTCTGAGTGAGATATCAGCACCAGCTTTAATAAAAAGGGATACTATATCGGCATTTCCCACATTGGCAGCAGCCATTACTGCAGGCTGGCCGTTAGGCATGAAAGTGTTGGGATCGAAGCCGCCGTCAAGCATAGCCTTCACCCCGGCAGCATCTCCTGCCTCGATAGCTTTGAGCATCTCTTTCGGGTCATCGTATGCAGATACAGATGCGGTTATGAACATAAATATGGCAATCAAGCTCAGAAAGAGCAAAAATCTTCTTCTCATCATCAACTCCTGATTCATAGTATCAGTTCTTCTTCAGTTCCTCAAGGCCACTCTCACACAGCTTTACTATGGAGGCAGCGGCATTCCTTATAGACTGTGGATTGTCGCCGTCAGAAGGGTTCCTGAGCATCAGCTCCAGCTGGTTCTCATCACCCTGGGCAAACTTCACGTTAAGGGAGAGTGTCTTCTGGATCTCGTCATATTGGGAGGCCAGGTTGGCAAGGGCATCCTGATTCTTCTCATCAATAGCCTTGATAAGGGCGCTGAAGTAATTCCGGACCAGAGAGTACTGGATGAACTCAATCTCAAGCTTGGATAGGGCAGTCACCTCAACTTTCTGTACATCATCAATCTTCTTCTCAGCCAGCTCGGTTATGTTCCCTGCGTGGTAAAACACCTGATCTACAGCAACAGACTC
>JAGCGL010000136.1 GCA_017649605.1 Spirochaetia bacterium | reverse complement strand
GCTGTACCTGTGTCACATCTCTGATAAAAATAATACTCCGGAAAGGGTGCAGGAAGTCTTTGACAGCGCACCATTAAAAAATATAGAATATATAATATGTAAACGGGGAATCCCCGTGATGGGAGAGGAGTGAATATGGAAAAGAAAGTGCTTGTGCTTCTGGCCGAAGGCTTTGAGGAGATGGAGGCAGTTATCACCTCCGACCTGTGTATCCGCGCAGGGCTCGATGTTTGTACCGCTGGTATCGACGGTATTGATGTTACTGGTTCCCATGGCCTTTCTCTTATTGCCGACTGCGAGCTTGTTGATATAGATGATGAGTTTGATGCAATAGTTATTCCGGGCGGAATGCCGGGTGCAAAGAACATTGCGGACAACGATATGGCTATGGAGCTTATCCAGGCCCATGCTGATGCGGGCAAGCTGATCTGCGCAATCTGTGCCGCTCCAGGTGTGACACTTGGAAGCACCGATATACTCTCAGGCCACAAGGCCACATGTTTCCCAGGCTGCCAGGACAGCTTCAAATCCGATGTGAAGTATGTGGACGAGATGGCCGTGACAGACGGCAATATAATAACAGCGAAAGGACCAGGTGCCGCTCCTGCTTTTGCATTTGAAATAATCAAGGCGCTTTTGGGACAGGAGGCTGTGGACAAGGTGAGAGGCGGAAGCTTCTTCTGATAGAAAATGGCAGATATAAAAGATTTGTTCAAAGATATAAAAGGGAAGAAGTTCTTCCTGGTTGGAATAAAGGGGACAGGACTCTCCGCCTTTGCAGAGCTCCTCTTGAGCGCAGGGGCAGGTGTGTCAGGCAGTGACACAGCAGAGAAGTTCTACACCGACCAGGTGCTTGCATCCTTGGGAATTCCATACATAGAAGGCTTTTCTGCAGACAATATCACCGATGATATAGACTGTGTGATCTACTCGTCGGCCTACAACCCTGTCACAAACCCTGATCTGGCCGAAGCCCAGAGGCGTGGTATTCCTATGCTTGAGTACACCGCGGCGCTGGGCGCATTCTCATGCGCCTACGATGCCGGGGGCATAGCGGGAGTGCACGGCAAGACCACCACCACAGCCATAACCGGTACACTGCTCAAGGCTCTGGATGCCCCGGCATCGGTACTGGCAGGCTCGGCCGTCTCCAACTTCGGCGGCCATTCCACGCTTGTCAACGGTGGGCGCTACTTTGTGGCCGAGACCTGCGAGTACAAGCGCCACTTCATGTCGTTCTGCCCGCGCCGGATCATAGTGACCAGCATAGAGCCCGACCATCTGGACTTCTATCCGACATACCAGGATATCTTCAATGCATTTGTAGATTACGCAAACCTTCTTCCAAAGGGGGGCGAGCTTATCTACTGCGCCGACGACAAAGGGTGCTGCGAGCTGCGGGACGTAATTCAGAAGAAACGGCCTGATATAGTCCTTATCCCTTATGGAAAGAATGCAGAAGGGGACTTCAAGATCACTTCAAACACAGTATCAGACGGCCGCAATTCTTTTACTGTCGCAGGCTATGATAAAACCTTTGTGCTGCATATCCCCGGAAAGCATATCGCTCTGGATGCGGCCGCCGCACTGGCAATGACAGTGTGCATCCTCAAGAGCTGGAAGGGCAGTGTGTCAGCTGATGACATACTTAAGATCGCAGCAGGCTTTGAGGCATTCCGCGGCAGCAAACGGCGGAGCGAGATAGTGGGCGAGGCCAAGGGAATCCTCTTCATGGATGACTACGGACATCATCCTACAGCTATCCGCCTTACTCTTGAGGGAATCAGGAACTTCTATCCTAACCGCCGCCTTATAGTTGATTTCATGTCTCACACATATTCCCGCACAGAGGGGCTTCTGGATGAGTTCGCATCATGCCTTGGGGCCGCCGACGAGGTCATCCTGAACGATATCTACGCATCGGCACGGGAGAAGAACAGCGGGTCAGACCTGGACCAGAGGCTCTACCAGGCAGTCTGCACCCATCATAAGAATGTACAGTATTTCAAGAAGCCGCTGGACGGCTTTGCATATCTTGCATCCCACCTTAAGGCTGGGGATGTGTTTGTGACCATGGGGGCCGGCGACAACTGGACCCTGGGCAAGAAACTGTTTGAATATTTCGAGGCAAAGAGATGAGAAGCATGACAGGCTACAGCTATGCTGAGTTCCAGGACGAGAACATCAAACTGGCGGCAGAACTGAAATCATACAACAACCGTTTTCTGGACATCTCGGTAAGTGCGCCTCCTGCGCTGCAGGGAGCCGAGAACGCTATCCGCAAGTACCTTGGAGACCGCATAGCGAGGGGCAAGGTGGAGTTCTACCTCAAGATAAAGACTCTCTCCAGCCAGCTCAAGGTGGATGTGGACGAGGGGGCTGTCTTCGCATACCTTGATGCATTCAACCGGGTCAAGGAGCTCTCCGGAGTTAAGGATGATATTTCCCTTTCCCAGCTTCTCATGGCCGACGGGGTTTTGAACCGGGACAGCGAGCTCGATCCTGCAATCTTTGACAAATATGTGTTCCCGCTTCTGGAGAAGGTCTACGATGATTATGACGCCACCTGCCTTAAGGAGGGGGAGAACACCAAGGCTGATATCCTCAAGCAGCTTGCTGTGATAGAGGAGAATGTTAAGGCGGTGGAGACTCAGTCCGGCCGTTTCGAGGAGCTTTTAAGGAAGAATGTCTACGACCGTTTCCAGCAGCTTTTAGGCGATGCTGTGGACGAGAGCCGTGTCTATGCCGAGACTGCAGTGCTCCTTATCAAGTACACAATAAACGAGGAGCTGGTGCGGCTCAAGTCCCATCTGGAGGCCTTCCACGCTGCACTTGAGAGCGATGAGCCTGTGGGCAAGAAGCTTGACTTCATCTGCCAGGAGCTGAACCGTGAGATCAACACCATAGGCTCTAAGAGCATGATGGTGGAGGTTGACAGGGCGGTGGTGACACTTAAGGATGCCCTCGAGAACATAAGGGAACAAGTGAGGAATGTAGTCTGATGATTATCGCAATATCTGGAAAAAGCGGCTGTGGAAACACTTCCGTAAGCACCCGCCTGGCCGAGAGACTGGGCCTTACACTTGTGAACTACACATTTAGGAACCTGGCTGCAGAGACTGGGAAGACCTTTGCTGAGGTGTGCCAGGCTGCCCAGAATGATTTCTCTTACGACAAGATCATAGACAGCCATCAGGTGGAGCTGGCGAAGCAGGGAAACTGCGTGCTGGGTTCCCGCCTTGCTATATGGATGGTTGATTTCGCCGACCTCAAAGTGTTCCTCGAAGCCTCGATCGAGACCAGGGCCAACCGCATTTTGAAGAGGGAGGGAGGCACCTTCCAGCAGCGCTACGACGAGACTGCTGCCCGCGATGCCCGCGACACCGGCCGGTATATGCAGCTCTATGGAATAGACAACAACAAGCACGACTTTGCTGATATGATAATCGACACAGCGCTCTACACCCCGGACCAGATAGTGGATCTGATTGTGGCAGAGGTGAAGAGGCGGGGACTCAAGTGAGACCAAGGATTGTGATCCTGGCCACAGGGGGCACCATAGCGGGCCTCGGCCAGCCGGGCAAAGATACCGGCTACCAGTCGGGCTCCCTGCCTGTAGAGGCGCTCACAAAGGGCAACCCGAAGCTGGCAGAAGTTGCCGATATCAGGGCAGAGCAGGTGTGCAACCTGAACTCAGACGATATAACCAGTGAAATCTGGATAGAGCTTGCAAACCGCATCAATGCCCTGGCAGAGGAGCCCGACACAGCGGGCTTTGTGGTGACCCATGGCACCGACACTCTCGAGGAGACTGCCTATTTCCTCAACCTTGCTGTAAAGACAGAGAAACCTGTGGTTGTCACCGGTGCCATGCGCCCGGCCACAGCAGATGCACCCGACGGTCCAGCGAATCTCCTTAAGGCAGTGGAGGTTGCATCCTCTGCGGCAAACCGCGGAAAAGGGGTGCTTGTAGCGTTCGCTGGAGCGGTTGTTCCAGCCCGGGCGGCAGTAAAGCGTCACACCGCTGCCCTGGATGCAGTAGCCTCCGACGGCACCGAAGCCCTTGCGGCAACCAGGCTCCATACCAGCGGCACCGAGTTCGACATATCAGGGCTCAAAACGCTGCCTAAAGTTTCTGTACTCTATTTTGCAACCGATGCCGACCCTGCGCTGGCAAAGTATGCAGCTGATCGCTCCGACGGCATAGTCATTGCCGGCGCAGGGGCTGGGGAGTTCAGCATTGCTTGGCGCAATGTAATAGAGAAGTGCAAGGTGCCGGTGGTTGTCAGCTCCCGCACCGGGTGCGGCCCTGTGCTTCAGGAGACTATGTGCCATGGCGCAATCGCAGCCGGCACCCTGCAGCCAGCCAAGGCGGCGGTGCTCCTCCGTCTGGCCCTTACTAGGACCCGCGACACAAAAGAGATTATCAGAATATTCAATACATACTGATCTTATTTTATTGCGAACTTAACCAGCACATTCCGGGTCACAGACAGAATGCCGGGAGAGGCCACTACTCCACCTGCATCGGCAGAAGCCTTGGCATACATCATGGGGCTGTTCGCGCTCTCCCTGTAGCCTGAGTAATCAGCTCCGGAATCAGAGATATATAGAACATCTCCAAGCTTCACACCCATCCTCTTTGCCATCTTCTCGGCCGCCTCCCTGGCATTGTCCAGGGCAAGCAGGGTAGCCTCGTCCGCAAATCCGGTGCGGTCAGAATGGTCAAACTCCATCCTGTTCATAGAGGCAATATCCAGCATCATAAGCTGGGCAGTGAACTCTTCAAGCTTGTCCAGATCCCTGAATATGATATCTGTGGTCTGGTTCGACGCAAAGCCGTCAAACACTTTCTTGTCTGTCTGCCAGTGGTATTCCTGGTTAGTACTTATCCAGCTGCTCTTGATATCCTCGTCCTTTACACCATATTTTGAGCAGATATCTAGTATTTTCATCACCGACTCTTTAGTTTTTGCTACAGAATTGGCTAAAACCGGGTCAGTCTGCCGGACGGTCAATGAAAATTTTACCAAATTTGGCACGAATGTGACACTTCCTGCGCCAGTCACGCTTAAAAATTTACTATTTTTATCACAAGATGAGCATAAAATTATAACAACACATAGAAAAATTACGATTTTTTTCATCAAGGCCTCCCGGTTTATGACGGCAGATTATTCAGTTTTACTTACATCCTCGCCATAGATTGTCTTCCAGTCGTTTTTCATAGAAACCGGAATCCAGCCGTATTGGTTACATTTCTCTGCATCGCTGGCTGCTCTCTCCGGCTTGCCGTACTCCCTCTCAACATCGTCGCACAGCACCATTGCAGCCAGAGACTTATAGTTCGGGTTGGAAAGGGCATAGTTCATCATGCTGGCATCGGTCATGGAATTGCCGAAGGCCAGAACCGGCTGCACACCGATCTCCTTGATAATAGTGGTTACCTTGTTAAGCTGCAGGTTCTTTATTATGTTGTCTCCTGCAAGCTTAAGATCCTCTCCCTGCGGAAGCAGATAATCTATTCCATCATTGTCTCCCTGTCCCGCTGCCACTACCAGGCTGTCAGAACCTATGATCTGGTGCATCGGAAGGTGCAGTGTCCCTTCGGTGAGGGGGCGGAGGATGAACCTGTCGGTGCCGCTTGAGACATATACAGTGAAATCATTTGCAGTCAGATAGCTTATCAGCTGGACCATAGGCTTGTAGAATGCATCCTTGCGCTTAAGGTTTGCATAGCCGGGCTGGTCAGTCTCCATGAAAGAGCGTACAAAATCATCAAACTCCTTCAGGGTCATTCCTTCATATGCAGAGGCATTCATCTTCTCGTAGGCCTTGCTCAGCGGAGGAATCTTCCCAGTCTCCCTGATTTCCTTGGCATATTCAAGCTGAGTCTTGGTAGGGGTGTTGGTAGGGTCATCAAGAACCCTGTATAGAAACATCTGGAGGTCGAAGTAGGTGGGGTGGGTCTCGCAGAACAGGGTGCCGTCAAGGTCAAAGACAGCAATACGATGTTCTACAGGGATAAAGTCGGCAGAGCCCTCTTTAGTGGTTGTCTCAACATACTCTGTAATTGCCTTCTTTAACGGTGCCTCATCGGTCCAAAGCGAAAGTGACTCAATCCCAGACGCACCGGAAGATGCTTTTGTGGTTGCGCAGCTTGTGGCGAGGGCGCATACCAGTATAGCGGTTGTAATCAGGATGAAAAGCTTTGATTTTCTCATAATCTCCTCCATTTATGATGCAGATTTACTGCCTCTATTATATATCAAAAGTGCCAATAGAATCAAAACATAGCCGGCTCCCTTGGCAAGAGTCAGTCCCTCGTGGGCAATCACAACTCCCATTATGCTGGCGGTCAGCGGGTTGATCACAGTAAAGACGGCAGCAACCTCGGCAGATACATACTTCTGTCCCATGGGTTGGAATGTGAAGCCGAAACAGCTGCAGATAAGGACTAGGAAGAGGAGCATGATCCACTGGTTCTGGCCCGACGGCAGGGCAAGCCCCTCGGTGAAAAGCGCGACAATCAGGCTTAAGAACCCCATCACTCCCATTTGGATTATCCCGATGGCGACAGGTTCTCCTTCCTTTGATACCTTGTCGGTGGCAATTATACAGAAGCCGTAGGTGAGGGCGGCGCATATTATGAAAAAGATGCCCAGAAGGCCGTTGTCAAAGCTCATCTGGCTCAAGGAGAGGAGCCCCACTCCAGCTATGGCCACCACTGCGCAGAAGATAGTCTTTCTCTTCGGCAGGGTGCGTGTCCAGGCTGCCACGTACAGCGGGACAAACAGGATCGCCATGTTCTCTATCAGGGCGCTGACTCCCGAATCCACCAGGCGAAGGCCGTACATCTCGAATATCATGCAGATGGTGTAGAGGAGACCCAGAATAAGGCCGCCACGTAGCGTTGCTCCATCCAGATTCCTCAGATTCTTATGGAAGACCACAGCAAGCACCAGGAATGCCAGTATAAAGCGCACCGCAAGGATGCTCATGGGCGGCATTGACCCCATCAGGCTCTTTGAGAACAGGAAGCTTGATCCCCGGGCTATGAATACAGCTGTAAGAAGGAACTTTGCGCCGGTCTTGCTCATCTTCTCTTATTTCTTTCCAAGGAACTGTCTTCTCACTATGTTGTACGAGAAGTTGTCAAAAAGCTCATCCACGGCCTCTTTGACAGTATCTTCGGCCTCTTCGCACTTGATTTTCTCCTGGTATGCAGTCTTCTTCTTGTCTGCAATCTTGACATCAAACTCCATTGTTGCAGATGCCAGGGTGCTCCATCCTTTTGCATAGACTTTGAATAGCTTAGTGCCTGCAACAGCGTCGTCCTCGGTGGTCACCTTGCTGCTGAGGAGCTTTATCTCAAGAAGCGTGTCCAGTCCGTTGTCCTGCATTATCTTATCCACGTCGGCGTCGGTATATTCCTTAAGCGGAGGCATGAGCTCAAGGCTTTTTGCCGCAGTGATATTCTTGGCTTTAAGATATTTGAGGAGCTTGTTCTCAAGCTGCTTGCGGTAGTTCATGTCGTCAAAGTTGCAGTAGATAAGGACCTTGTCGTGCAGCGGCGCGTTCTTGGCAGGAGCTGCGAAGCCCGATACTGTGCACATTATCAATAAGATCAGGGCGATTAAGATAATTTTTCTCATTCTGTTCTCCCGGTTATTTCACGAAATACTTCTTCACAGTGTTGCTTGCCACAGAGCTGAAGATTGCGTTCACACAGCCTGCCTCGGTGCTCTCCTCGGAGTCTGATGTCACAGTGCCCCTGAAGATCATCTCGTTGGTCTTTGTGTCGGTGACAGAGATGTCAAAGGACATCGTAACCTTCTCGGTGACCTCATGGCTTTCCCCTATCTCAAGCTTAAAGCTGACAGGGAAGGCAGGGCCTATCTTCTTGTGGTCCAGCTTGAGGCTTGATGAGAGGAGCTTAACATCCATGATATAGTCAAAGCCGGAGTCCGACTTGGCATTTGTCCCCTCGGCCGCCTTCTTGTTGTGTTTTGTGAAGTTGTCGACAAACCTTGTCTCAAGGTCTGCACGGAAAACAGCATCCTCTATGTTGCTGCATACCAGGATGTTGTTGCACTTGGTCAGGTCGGTGCCTGGCTTGGAAATCACATCAAACTTTGTTGTGGCACATCCTGCCAGAATGGCAAGTGCCAATAAAACACAGATATAGAATTTGAGATTTTTCATTGTATTCCTCATATCATCTTATAAAGTTGGTCGGAGTCCATGGCTCGGTCTCCGGAAGGCCGTATTTATCCTTGCCCAGTGCTATGCTCCTGAGCATGAAGACCATGTTCCGGGCCAGCACGCGCATTGTCTGGAGTCCTTCTGCATCCTGGGCTGCCTCGCCGGGCGCTCTGCCGTGGATAATGTTCCAGTACTGGCTTGAGGCTATTGCCATACCCGATATAGAGAGGTATTTGTTAAGCACATCAAAGGCCGCAGTACATCCGCCGCGGCGGGCTACAGCCACAGCTGCTCCTACCTTCATTGTCTTGTCAAACTGGGTGGAGAAGAAAAGCCGGTCTAGGAATGAAATCAATGTGCCGTTTGGAGAAGCATAGTAGACAGGGCTTCCGATTACAAGGCCGTCGGCTTTCTCGAAAAGCTCTGCCGCTTTGTTCACCTCGTCGTCAAATACACATTTGCCGTTCTTGTAGCAAGTTCCACAGCCTACACAGCCGTGGATATCCTTGTTCCCGATCTGCAGCAGGGTGGTATCAATCTTCTCTGCGTCGAAGATCTTCTTCATCTCTGCAAGGGCCAGGGCAGTGTTCCCATCAGCGTGGGGACTGCCGTTTATCATCAAAATATTCATACTTTAATTTTATAATATCAGGCCCTTTTTTGCAAATAAAAAGTTGGCAGTATCAACGCATAAAAATATTGACGGATATGAATTTATAGATATAAAATTAATGGACTAAAAATGGTAAGGTTTTTCATTTACGATACAGTCAAGATCACTCTGCTGCTCTGTGTGGTCACCTTTTCGATCTCCTATATCCAGAGCTTTTTCCCGCCAGAGAAGAGCAGGAAGATCATGGGCCATTTCCATGGCATCGGGGCCAATATTGTGGGGGCGCTCCTCGGCACAGTCACTCCGTTCTGCTCCTGCTCGTCAATTCCTATCTTCTTGGGATTCACCAGCGCAGGGCTTCCTCTGGGAGTCACATTCTCGTTCCTTATCTCTTCCCCAATGGTAGACCTGGGGAGCTTTGTCCTTCTGGCCAGCATATTCGGAGCCAAGATAGCTGTTGTCTATGTGCTTCTGGGGCTTGTAATCGCAGTTCTAGGAGGCACCCTTATTGAGCATCTGCACATGGAGGATCAGGTGGCCGATTTTATCCGCAACGCAAACAGCAGCGTCGATATCGAATCTCCAAGTCTGACAGTCAGAGATCGCCTAATTTACTCAAAGGATCAGACTGTATCCACATTCAAGAAGGTGTTTCCTTATATTCTGGTGGGAGTGGCCATCGGTGCTGCTATCCACAACTGGATTCCGGAGAGCTGGGTGGAGGCTGTCCTGGGCGGCGACAATCCGTTCGGTGTAATACTTGCCACAATTGTGGGCATTCCTATGTATGCCGGCATGTTCGGCATGATTCCTATCGCCGAGGCGCTTTTGGCTAAAGGGGCGCTGCTTGGTACAATCCTCAGCTTCATGATGGCAGTTATCACACTCAGCCTGCCGTCCCTGATCATGCTTAAGAAGGCTATCAAGCTTAAGCTTCTGGTGATATTCACAGCTATATGTACCTTGGGAATCATCATAGTGGGCTATGTCTTCAATATATTCCAATATCTGTTTATTTGAGGGGGCGCGAATGAACATAAAAGTATTAGGCAGCAGCTGCTGCAACAAAGGGGAGAATCTGCTCAAGGCGGTTAAGGAAGCACTCAAGAATAAAGGGATCGAAGCCGATGTGGAGTACACCACCGATATGGAGAAAATCGTAGGCTACGGTGCCATGAGCATGCCTGCACTTGTTGTTAACGAGAAAGTTGTATCGGTCGGGAAAGTGCTCAAGGCCGAGGAAGTCGAAAAGCTTTTGTGACCATCTTCAGGGATTTAAGATATTCCTTCTGCTCTGGTGTTATCCGGTAGCTCTCAATAGCTTTCTGTATAGATTTGTTATGGGTCCAGGCATCCAGCTTCTTCCCCTCTATATAAGGGATGATGGCATCGTACTGCTTGGCAAGGGCTGTGGCAAAGTACCAGGCCCTCATCATGTTTATGTAATACTCATCTGATTTTATGGCAGCCACCAGCTTGGGATAAGAACTCTTGAAATCATCATCTAGGTGGTGCTGCATCAGCATTCCGACTGCAAAGCGGACAGTGTAGGTCTTGTCTGATTTAAGCCATGCTTTGATCTGGACCAGGAGCTCCTTCTTATGCTTCTTAAAGACCTTGGGAGAGAGCTGGTCGCTGGTAGCCCAGTTGTCGACATAGGGGAGAAAAGCATTCACCAGGGCAATGCATTTGTCGTAATCCTTAAGCTCGGACAGGATAAAGGCGTGGAGCTGGTTCTCGTCGAAGTAGGTGTGGGGCAGGACCTCAAGGAATGTTATGATATCATCCTGCTTGGCCAGTTCCTTTGCCAGCTTGCGGAGGTCCGGAGTGCGCACCCCGATTATAGTCTTGGGATCTACGGTTGGCAGAAGCTTCCCCTGGAAGTCCCTGTAGGCAGTGTCCTGCAGGGCATAGAGCTTTTTAAGAATAGTTCCGTTAATCATTTTTTGTAAAATGGGCACCTTGCTTTTATGCACTGGCTGTTCTGGGGCGAAAATTCGCACTTTATATCTTCTTTCTCCATCTCGATTCCGAAATGCTCTTTCACAAAATCTATGGCAGATAGGATAGAGAGGAAGGAGTCCCTCTTGCAGCACCGCGGTCCGCCGATAGTCCCTATTTTACTCAGAGAGCTGGATGTCATGAGGTTGGAGAGACCCATAGGCTGCTGCGTTAGTGGAGTAGATTTTGTGATTATTGAGATGAAGATGCCTGAGCTTATACCGGCTCCGCAGGCTCCCCAGAGACCGCAGGCCATACCCGGAACCCCGCTGCCGCGCCTGATCATCTCTGACAGTGCTGGCTCAAGTTCTATGTCGCCCCCTGCGTTCTTGTAGGCGGTAAGGAGTGCAGAGCCAACCAGGACATGGTGCTCCGGTCCGTGGATACGGCAGAAGGGAAGCGCTGTCAGCTTCCTGAAGATTGTCACCGGGTTTCTGCTTGTCTCTTCCAGACATACCGGGATTATTGCATCAATATTCATAACTTATCTCTTAAGGTCATCCAGCTTGTCGTTTATCTCAAACAGCACCATGATAGGGGGAATGATGAAAAGCTCAATTGCAAAGGCGAGGAAAAGGCCGCCTGCACCGCCGATAAAAAAGCCTAAGAAGCCCCACCTCTCATAGCCTGTGGATGCTCCGCTCAATGTGGCGATGATCAGGAAAGCCCAGCAGAAGATGTTTGCCACCTGTCTGTAATATTTGACCAATTTTTCTGTTAACATATTTGACTCCTTTTTTATTCAATGAGTAACTTTATGTTCTCAATTACTGAATCTATTTCTTCTTCAGAAGCTTTTTCAATAAAAGTGCAGTTTCTGACCCACCAGTCAAAATTCTTTACCTGGTCGCTCAGGATGCATCCGCTTATTGAATGCTTTTCAAGAACAACTTCAAAGGGATAACCCTTTATCTGGCTTGTGATAGGGCAGAACAAGGCAAGATTAGTTTTTTGGTTATACTTTTTCTGGGAAATGCAGATGGCAGGTCTGCGCCCTTTCTGCTCATGCCCTAACTGAGGATTAAAATCAAGCCATACCAAATCGCCTTTGTCTGGAACATATTTGTATTTTACCATTCTTCATTTCCTACGACCGGACCGGTCTTGATTTCAGAATGCATATTCTCCGGAGTTATTTTTTCAAGCATATCATCAAGGGATTTTTTATGGGGTAATATGATTATCCGCCCTTTTTCTACAACGAGTTCTACTTTGTTGCCATTCTTTACTTCGTTTTCTTTGGCCCAAATAGAAGGGATCCGAAGCCCTAAGCTATTTCCCCATTTCTGAACTACAGCTTCCATTATTCTTCTCCTGATACATCAAGTATATACAATGTATATTCAATTGTCAAGAGAAAAATCAGATATCCAAGATGTTTATTCTCTTTTTCTTTAACAGGTAAATGAAGGCTCCGCCTGAGACAATGCTGTCAAAGGCATTACCGATACCGAACAGCAGGGCTATTCCCATAAGCGATGGAGTCCATATACCGGCTAAATACAGAACAAATGCTGTTCCATAATAAAGAATATTTGTCACCAATGACTCAAAAAGCAGGTAGTTTGTCTTTCCAAGGCCATAGAATTCAGAGTCGAAGACATTCTGGACAGCATACAGGACATAGAATCCGAGGAGAAGTTTTACAAGATTGTACAGCTTGTCAACATCGGAAAACTGAAGCACATGGGCCATAAAGCCTTTCCAGAGAGGGATTGTCGCAATCCAGAAAAGGCAGATTATCAAGGTGACAGCAAGATATCCGACTGTATTGTTCTTCACAGCCTTCTCGTCTGTGCCCACTTCCTGCTTTATAAGCTCTCCGAGCTGATTGATGGGGAGCAGCAGCCAGCCCCATATGAAAGTATTTGCAACCCAGTATGTTCCCTGCTCATTCACCATGTTGACCATCCTGCTGATCATAAGCATATAGGCGGCGTTCCTTACAAGGGATTCTGCCCCTGAGATACTGCCGACCTTTACAAAATCACTTGCCCATTCAAAGGAGAGCTTTCCCCTTCTTAAAAGAGGATAGCCTTCTTTCTGGATCAGAATCACAGAGACTAAAAACAGCAGAAGGTTCACGATGATGTTGCTATAGCCGATGCCATTCACTCCAAGGTTTGCAGAAACTGGCAAAGAAGAGATGAAGAATGTGTCGCATAGGATGCAAAGTATAAGTTTTGCGCCTGTTAGAATGTAAACATATTTTGATTTTCCCAATGTCACAAGGCAGACAAGAAGGAAGCTGCTCAGAAGTGCAAAGATGTTTGCTATGCTTTCAATCCGTATATAGACAGCTGATTCTGCAAAGATTTCCCTGCTTGTGGCCATTGCAGATAAAAGGGAATCGGTGAAACAGCAGATAAGGATGGAGCATGCTGCATAAACACTGAAGGAAATGATAAGGCCGGTTTTTATCTTGTTGGTATATTCTGATTTGCTGCTGACACTGTTGCCCATGAAGAAGTACAAGGGTAGAATAATTGCCTCATTCAGAATCTCATAAATCAGATTTATCCATGAAAGCTGTCCTGCTATTGAGAATGCCCAGTCTCCCGGAAACTGTCCCAGGAAGAACACTCTGAGCGTTGTATAAAGGGTAGGGCATAATCCTAAAACCAGAAGAGAGGCAAACAGTTTCCAGTTCAGATTTTTAAGGGAGGTCGTTATACAAGGCAAGAACTAATCCTTTAAGAAATTCTTTGTTGTCTATGTCTTCCACCAGGAGCATCTTCTTGCCGCCGGGGTAGGGCACTTCCAGCGGCGCATCGGGCATTATCTTCTTTGCAGATTCTGTGGGCTTTACAAGGAAGCGGTTGTCATAAATACCGCCGAATATTTTCCCCTTATAGTAGAGGATGTATTCGCCCATCATCTTCCGGCTTGAGATGTCGGAGAGGAGTGAGAGCTGATCTAATACAAAGTCGCAGTAGTCTTGTGTGCTCGGCATAGGTTAGTCACCATTATTATTGAATATGATTGCTGCTATTACGCCAGGAACCCAGCCTGCAATGGTTAAAAGGGTAGTAAGTATAATTGCACCGCATCCACGGTCTAACACCGCCAATGGTGGGAATATAATGCATAGGATAACTCTGCCACAGCCCATTTAATTGCTCCTGAATTACTCATCAGCAAATTCAAAAATGATTGAAAATTTGTCTGATTTTTGGATATCAAGTTTGTCCGTATAAGCATAAATTTTATAAATTTTGTCCTTAAAAACAAATAAGAAATGTTCTATATCTCCATTTGTTGCTCTTGAATCAAAGTATTCATTTGCTTTGATAGTTATTTCCATTTCTCTTCCCTTGATAGGAAAAATCTTGTCAGAAGTAACGTTACCTAATTTTGTTTTTATTTCATGAAATTCAAAAGAAATATCATGATTTGTTGAGTTGTAAAAATATATTTGACTTCTAGAACTTATTTTATCATCATGTAATTCTTCTTCTATATCTTCATCAAAAAAGACTGCTTTTTCACCATATGTATCTTTAACATATTTTTGGGGTAGTGTAGCAAAGCAAGGGGTCACACATAAGATTAAAAGTAATAAAATTATTTTTTTCATAAGATGCTCCATATAAGAATTTAATTAGAAATCTTTTGAACTAACCTTACAAGCGCTATAAATAAAATCACTTTGATCAATTTCATAATATTCAAGCAATTTAGAAATGATTTTAATTATCTTAGGTGCACTGTATTTTATGCTTATAAAAATATCTGTGTTATCAAGTTGCGAATCAGTATTAACATTTTTTCTTTCATATGAAAATGCTGAATACTTGCCTTCGACTAAATGAATATTATGTTTTGCAAGGGATTCAATTATTGAATTATCTTGGTCATAAAGACGCTTGCTCAATAAAATAAACATTAAAGCAAAAGAACTACACTCTACTTTTTCCCCTTGCAACACAAAATAATTTGGCTTCATATATTGTGCATCATCTGGATTATCTATTCCATATTCTTTAAACCCTGGTGATGAGAATGAAATTTTGTGTGTAGGTTTTTCAATTGGAAATAGTTCTATAATTGTATTAGAAAGATTTTTTGCTCTATTAACAATCGTATCTCCATTCCATTCTTTACAATCTTTAACATCCTTGTAAAGGAATACGATTTTCGTATTATTACTATCTAACAATTCAAGTTTTTTATCAAAAGGTTTATCACCAAGTTCACTATTGTAACCAGTTAATGTTAAGTTTCCCAAGGTATGCAAATATTTTTCCCTTTCAAGTTCCCAGTTTTCTCCAAGCATTTTTTTCCAATCTTCAGATAAATCTTTATTTTGAGGCATAATATGTTCAATTGTTAGATTGCTTGTTTCAACAGTTTCCTTTCCTTGATTTTCAATGCTTATAAGAAGATATTTGCAGAGAGCATTCTTTCTGTAGAGATTATTTTCAATTAGGGCTTGTTTAAAAGCAGCATCATTTGGAACAACATCTTTTGTTGATAATTGCAATAAAAATGATGATATTGAATCATAATAATAATTTTTATTATCAGAATTTGCAAAAATACGAGAATATAAAGTTTTATAAAGCCCCCGTAAAGAATTTGATGCAACATCACATATTAAACGCCTAATGCTATAGCTCAACAAGAAAGATAAAACTTTATTTAATATTTCTTCTGTAATTATCTTTTTTTCAAAATCATCAAAAATATTAAATAAGAATAAATAAACAGTTGTTTGTTTCAATCTTCTTAAACCTTCAAGATATTTATTAGTTTGTTTGCTATAATTTTTTTCATCACCATATAGAAAAGCATGGTAGATTTTTGCATAATGATGCATTTCTTTGAGAACACTTTCATTTGTGTATTTTTTATTTTTAAATTCTTGTTTAAAGATATCATATGCATTATTTTCTTTAACAAATCCATCAATTATGTGATTTAGATAATCTTGGAAGAAATTAATTCTATTTGATTTATCAATTAATGATTCAATTTCTAACCAATAATCTTTATACAGTTTTTCCTGATTTGCATCAGTCATTAAAACATAATTTCTGATTTTATCTGAAAGATTTAAGGGAACACCAGTTGAATTGATACGTTCAAATATTTCTTGAGGATTATCATCGTTTCCTAATTTTATTTTTGCACAAATTAATTTTTCTAATCCCTTATATATTTCTTTTACAGTAAGTCCTTTTGCAAGTTCATCTTTAATTAACTTAGAGAAAAGATCATAGTTTTTCCATATACCTGTGCTTTTATCAATTTTGTCATATTTTTCTTCCATCAGTAAATAAAGCTGGTTGTTGTCACTTTCGACAGGCTTAAGTTTTAATTTACTCTGTTGTGTTACATCGTATGTGTCAAATTTATCTATATTGTAAAGTGTTTCATCAATTTGCTCTTTTGTACTTGATGTTTCTGATAAATCTCTCATTGCCTTTAATAGCAAATAGACGGTTGTTATTCTTTGTTGACCATCGATTAAAACATAATAGGAAATATTGTGTTCTTCTTTAAAATATGCATAGACAATAGCACCACAAAAATGTGGTTTATCTTGCTTATATGCCTGAACTATATCTTGAAATAATTTAATGCATTGTTCATTTGACCATTCATAGTTTCTTTGGTAAACAGGAATTATATATTGTTTTTTATTTGGTTCAATAAAATCGTTTATTATTCTTCCTCGTTCAATTTCCATAGTTTACCTTCCTTATTTCTGTTATGATTTTTCCCCTCAGTACTTATACAACTGCAGCACGGCTTTCTTGGCCAGTTCTGGGGTCACATCTGCATCTTCAATAATCCTGTCGGGGGCGCAGGTGTCATAGTCGATGGGGAACTTCTCGTAGCAGAGTATTCCGTCATTTCCCCAGGTGTAGAAAGGCTTGCCGTCAGGATACCGACCCAGATAGCCACTGCTGGAGCACAGGGACCAATCGCCGCTTACTCCCACGTAGTTTTCTGCATATATTTCTGCCTCGGTGCTGTTTGCGAATGTTATGTCGGAAGATTTTATGATAATCCATTCGGAACCGTCGCTATCCTTAAGCACATTGAACTTTTTCTTGACATCATATTTTTTGAGTACTTCTTTCCGTGCCTTTGTATCAGAATTCTCATAGTCTGAAGCGGAGAGCATGTTCTGATACTGCTGCAGCGCTGCCATATCGTAGCTATCTATGCTTGTGCTCTGGTCAGATGATGATGTGGCAGGGGAGTCATCTGAATCAAATGCTTTCTGAAGCTCATCCAGATGCTTTTTAATGACCTTGCAGTCCTCCGGTGCAACTTCCTTCCGGACATCTGCTATGGGGTCAATTCCCATGCTCTGAAGCATCTTGGCCGCTTGTGGATCATCAGCAATGGTTGCCTCGTACTTCTCAACTGCATATCCGAATGCGATTGCCTTGAGTTTATTTACAGGGTTGTTTCCCGAGATACCGTTCTTATTGAGGATGCTGTTGACTTTTGCCTCTGCGTTCTTGGCATCGGAGACGCTGTCTGTATCCTGCACATCTATACCCAGCTTCTCAAGCTCGGCTCTGATTTTGCCATAGTTCTTGCTGAATGATGTGATATCGCTGTCGGTAAGGCCGGCAGATGGTGCGCTCTGTGCAAATGCTCCTGTCGCAAGGGCGATCATTAAACACATGATGATAATCTTTTTCATAAGGACTCCTTTTTGTTATTGTAAGAATTTGTCTAAATCATTTTCGCTTATGGAATATGCCCGCCAAAGGTAATCATTTTTACCTTTTATTACAGCAAATATTGCAATTCCATTTTTTGCATATTGTGAATCTGCACATAAAACCAGATAAACTTCTCCTGGTTCATAATCCCATTCATTCAGTGCCTGTTTTAAAAGCCAGGTGTTTTTCTTTGTCAATTTGGGTATGGATGTCAAACCTGTCTGGTCCGATATTTCTTTGTCCATAAATTCCAAAAAAATATTTTCAAGGCCAATCACATCTTCTTTTTTAACACTATCAATATATTCTGACATTGCCCATCCATCAAATCCTTGTATAGGATCATAGTAGTGCTTCAAATCAGCATCCTGCGCAAAACAGATTGTGGAAACTGTTAAAAACGCAATTAAGCAAATAAGTTTTTTCATTTTTCCTCCGCCAATGTTACATCCCTATTTTATAGAGAATACAGGATAACTGTTACCTTCCATGCCAGAAATATATCTGTTGAAAATCTCGCTTATCTCCAATGAGATTCTGTCCCGTTCCTTAAGTATTTCCTCGTGGTCAAACGGATAAGCTTTCCCATTTACATAAGCGCTGTATGTTGTCAATGTCAGGGATCTTCTTTCATCATTGTTGATCTCTATTTTAATCTTGAAGGATTTCAGATCAATATTCTGATAATGTGCTTTGTAGATATACCTGTCGATTCTTGATATCAGATCCTTGTTGTAGCTTATATAATAAAGGGTTTGTCCGTTGATTTCTTTACCTGTTATTACAAGCAGATCCTTTGACATATCTATTCTTGTTCCTTCCTTTATGATCGGAACTTTTATATCAAAAGAGAGTGATGTGGAATAATTGTATTCTACCGCATGCTCATTGGAGAATCCATTCAGGTTGTTCCTCAGGAAATCAATATCGTTCGGATCGGTCAAGCTCTCTATTATGACATTCACATTTGTATATATGGCATTTTCTTTTGCTGCCATGACATCCATTAAATCTCTGGTAAAAAGGCTGATTTTAATATCACCGCCGCAGCTTACAATTAAAAGACAGATTAATATCAAGACACTTAAAAGAACTTTTTTCATATATAATCCCTATCGTGTAAAATAATATGTATCGGAAAAACCGCTGGATGGCGCCTGTATCAGTTTCCAGCCATGGCTGGAAATGTAATTGAGTACAGCTCCTTTTGTCCATAATGAACCAGATGAGTCTTCTGCACCATATGCCACATAGGCCTTTCCAAAAGCTTTTTCATAACCGTCATTTGAATCTTTTATCCGGATAGTGCCACCATTGTTCAAACCATTTTTGACCTGAACTGAATCTGATGCTTTGGATATGGAGATATCATCTTCCATGTTTACCAAAAGGACTCTGTGTGATGAAGAAAAACTACCAGACTGCGCGAATACTGTATAGCAAAGATATATATTACAAATCAATATCAATACTAATAATAAAATTACTCCTTCAAGGCTGACACCCTGGGTAGTTTCCTGCTTCTCATTTCTCTGTTCTTCGTCCATATAAACCTCCAATTATTATATAACCCGCATATCGGGGAATTCAGTTTTGATTGTATGTGTATCCTTCTCCTGGAACAGCAGCTTCACATTGGGACCTGCGTCGATGGTGAGGTAGAGGGGCAGTCCTTCTCTGCGCAGTTTCTGCACCTTGCTGATGATGGCCTCTGTCTCTGGCTCGAAGTAGTTGAGGGGCGGTGTTGCTGCCCTCATGCACTCGTGCATTGCCAGTGCGTTGCTCTCTGCAGTGGAGCCCATGAGCTCGAAGTCCTTCTCCTTGATTGCGGCAAGCATTTTTGCCATATCATTCTGTACCTGCTGTGGCCATGTTTTATAGAGTGGCGAGGTTGCTACGGTGCGTTCCATCCCTTCCCGGGAGCTGACCCGCTTTGCCTTTGCCGATACAGTTATCAGTCCTATCTTGAGCTCTGGCCATGTGCAGGACAGCGGCTCGGAGTAGGAGTCCATTCCATTCGGATCGGTGCCGGCGTGGCGGTAGACAAAGCCTTTGAATATGCTCCGTGATGCACTGCCGCTCCCCAGGTTTGCCATGAGGGACAGCTCCCGGCCAGACAGCCCGAGGCTGTAGAACTGGTCCAGAGCCTTGGTCAGTGCGGCAAAGCCGGAAGCTGAGGATGCAACCCCTGCACCAGTAGGTATGTTGTTATCTGTTGTTATTCTGAGGGCTGGCTGGTTTGCTACAGCTTGGTTAACCGTATTTCTGAACAGGTTAACGAAATCTATCACCTTGGCTGCAAATGTATTGTCTAGAGCAAGTTCTGTTCCATTAAGTATGACTGCATCTTTGTCTGCAGGCTCTATGGTGGTTTCTGTCCCTAGGTTACCCAGGTCTATGGAGAGGCTGTCGGTGACAGGGAGGTTCAGCTCCTTATCCCGCTTGCCCCAGTATTTGACCAATGCTATGTTAGCCGGTGCAAAGGCAGTGGCTTTCTCTTTAATCGATGGTGTGTGGTTTGCTAGAATCTGTTTGGCGAATTCCTTTCTGGTCAGCATGGGCAGGCTCCTTTGTCAGAGATCTTGACCGGGATATTCTGATATCCCTCCAGCTTCTTCTCCGGGATTCCAAGGCTGATCACGCAGTCTCCGAGTCCTGAGCCTGATATCTTGGCCCCAAGCACATTCCTGTCTTCCTGCAGCTTGGTCACCATATCCTTGAGGGTAGGGTCACATACTCCGAGCTGCTCCATGAGCATCTGATACTTGCAGAAAAGGTTTCCTGCCAGCTCAAAGTTACCACGCTCCAGCACAGTTATGGTGGAGCCTGCAATCTGTGTCATGTACTGATACAGCTTCTCATATTTCTCTGGCTCGGCTTTAGCTTTCTGATTGACCAGTGCGATGACCTCGGGTGTCTTCATCTTATAGCCGCAGTAGTAGAGGTCTATCTCGGGGAGGGAAGGGCAGTCCAGCTTGTGTGGTGTATACTGGCCATCCTTGCTCTCCATAGCTATGATTCCGCCGTATATTGAGGCAGCGAGATCGCATCCACTCCCTGTTTTCTGAACCCCGTGCACCACGCTGCAGCACTGGCGGAAAAGCTCTTCCCTTGTGGGAATCTTACCCATGAATGTATTCAATGCCATGCAGATGCAGACTGTGGTTGCGGCAGAGGAGCCGAGCCCTACGGTGGAGGAGAACTCCGATTCTGTCTTGATGTCCACCCCTATGCTTATTCCGCTCTCTCTTATCGCCTCGATTATGAAGCTGAACTTGCTCTGGTCGGGCAGGTTGTCCAGCGTTGTCTCAAGGTTTCCCAGCGGGGATTCTATGTTTATCTTCCGGTCTTCCCGTGGTGTGAGTGTCAGGTATATCCGCCTGTCTACTGCGCAGGCTGCGGCAGGGCTTCCGTGGAGCACTGCGTGTTCCCCTGTGAGCATGAGGGATCCTGGTGCCGACACTTTTATGCAAGGCATGGGAGCCCTCCGATATGGAACTGGATTTGATCTATGGTATAGCCGAAGCTCTGGCACAGTGCCTGTGCCTGTGTCTGAAGTTCATCTGGAATGAACAGAAGACCGATGCCGCCGTTGTCGCCACAGATTGAGCCTGCTCCGCTTATCTTGAAGCCCATTCCGAGTGATTCTGCTTTCCGTGCAAAGCTTTGCACTTTCTCAGGCACCACTCCGACAGCCTCAAGTAGCTTCTCGTTCTCCTGGACATCTTTTATTAGGGATGGCAGGTCGCCTTCCTCAAGGTGCTTCTCTATCTTTTCTGAAACAGCTGTGAACTGTGTGACAAGCTCCGGTGTGAACTTTGTCTTGGCATGGGAGACTGCATCGCCTGTGGAGCAATCAGGCTTTCCTGTGTGCACAATGTAGAACTTAAGCGGAGTGGAGAGTGGGCATGGTGTGATGATTCCTTTTGCCTTCTTGACCATGCCGCCGTAGATGACAGCCGCCGGGTCAAGGCCGCTCGAGGTGCCGTGTATGATGTGCTCGCACCTCTTTATAGATTCAAGCATAGCTTCGGGCGCAATCTTATTTTCTGTCATCATGCAGAGCCCGGCAAATGCGGCTGATGCGACTGCGGCAGAGCTTCCCATTCCCGATCCTATCGGGAGGGTGGAGGAGAACTCCATGGTCACTCCGGCTGGGAGCTCAAAATAGCGCTTGAACTCCTCGACAGCCTGGTTAAGAAGCTGGTATGCCACAGGTGGCTGGGGCTCTTTGTCTATGAAATCCACCTTGCCTGTATCATTTAAGCGAAGATGGTTTGTGATATAGCGTGAGCAGGCTGCCGCAATGGCAGGACATCCCTGCAGGACAGAGTGCTCCCCTGTGATGATGACCTTGCCGGGAACATTCAGAGTATATTCTTTGAGCATGGCTCATATATCCTGCAGTGGTCTTTGATTCCGCAGAACCGGAATGCCCCTTCTGTCATCTCCGGGGTGGTGAAGTTGCCTGAGCTCTCGCCTATAGGCTCAGCTGCATGGTGGAACTTGAGGTAGGTGTCGAAATCTATCTCCTTCCGTGCTTTGATAAGCTTCTTATTCTGGTCGGTGCGGATGCACTTTTTATAGCCGGGCTGGAATGTGCCGGTGTAGAACTCTCCTGAGCAGCCGGAACCGTATGCAAAGAGGGCCACCAGCGTGTTCTCAAGCCGTTCCGGCGCGTGGTCCAGAAGCGAGCAGAGTGCGAAGTATAATGAAGCTGAGTAGCAGTTTCCGATTACCTTGCAGTACTGGATGATAGGTGCCAGCTGACTTTCCAGCTCGGCTTGGCTCTTCTGGCTTCCTGCCTCCCGCGCCAGCTTGACGTGGGCCTTGAGCCCCATGGTGGAGAATGGAAGGTGGTAGCAGAAACGGTCTATCTGGTCAAAGGTTATCCCGCTTATCTCGGCCAGCTCTTTCCAGGCCGCCTTGCAGGTCTTTACATAGTTGATCATGGAGAACTTGCCGTCGTACAGCGGATAGTTGCTGTAGTTGGGGCGCCAGAAGTCCCAGGTGTCGGCGCTGCAGCATCCGCTTTCGGGATGGATCTCCAGGATTCTTGGGTTTTCTGTAATAAGCATGGCAACCGCACCGCAGCCCTGGGTCGCTTCTCCTGAGCTTTCCAGCGGGTAGTGTGCTACATCGGCGGTGATCACCAGCACTGTTTTCTTAGGATTTCTGGCTACCAGAGCACAGGCTGCCTGTATTGCCGCGGTGGATGAATAGCATGCCTGCTTGAGCTCCACTGTACGGCATGTCGATGGAAGGTCCAGGAGCCGGTGGACAAACACAGCTGCGGACTTGGACTGGTCCACGCCGCTTTCGGTTGCGAAGAGGAGGGTGCCTATCTTGGTCTTGTCGCACCGCTCCACCACAGGCAATGCCGCATTGGCCGCCAGGGTGATGATATCCTCATCAGGGGCTGGGATGCTTATCCGCTCTATTCCGATTCCCTCGGTATATTTGCTGTATTCGATATTACGCTTCTCGGAGAGGGTATGCATGTCGAGGTAGAAGCCTGATGTGTAGAGAGATATGTCGTCGATTCCAGTACTAATCATCATTCATCCTTACATTTTTATTTCCGGTCAGGAACAGTGCGATCTTGAACTGCTCCCTATATTCTTCGATCAGTTTTACAACTGCATCCTTGCTTTCAAGTGCTGCCTTGAGGAACGGCAGTGCGGCGCTTCCCATGCTTGCACCCAGGCTCATGGCCTTGGCCAGGTCTATGCCGCTCCGGATTCCGCCCCCTGCTATGAGGAACAGCTGCTTCCTGAAAGGCTCTGCCTGCTGCAAGGATTCTGCAGTTGTGAGTCCCCAGTCCTGGAAGTCGAGTCCCAGGTTGCTGTCATCTTTGCTGCACAGGTGCTCTATCCTGCTCCAGGAAGTGCCGCCCCGTCCTGCCACATCAATATAGCGGATTCCGCAGTTAATTAAAAGCTGGTAGTCGGCCTTGGAGAAGCCGCAGCCGGTCTCTTTTATCATAAGGGGCACTTCGAGCTTGGCCCTGATGCTCTTGATCTTGTCTGAAAGATTCTCAAAGTTTCTGTCGCCCCCTTTCTGGATAACTTCCTGCAGCGGGTTGAGATGGAGGAAGAGGGCATCGGCATCCAGCACTTCTACAGCTTTCTGGCATTCCTTGAGGCCGAAACCATAATTCAACTGCACTGCACCAAGGTTTGCGATAAGCGGTACAGACGGTGCAAATTCACGGAGCCTGAAACTTTTCTCCGCTTTCTTATCCTCGAACATGACACGCTGGCTTCCTACTGCCAGTGCAACTTTGCACTCCTCGGCAGCCTTTGCCAGGTTCTGGTTTATTTTTATTGTCTCTTTGCTTGTCCCACCGGTCATGGAGGAGAGCATGAAAGGGAAGGAGAGCTTCTTTCCGAGGAAGGTGATGCTGGTGTCCACCTGGTCGAAATCGAGCTCCGGAAGAGCCCGGTGGACAAGACGGATCTGGTCGAAGCATGCCTGATTGCGATCCACATCAGGGTCTTTGAGACACTGTGCTATATGGTCATCTTTCCGCTGTGCGACGCTCATTTCTTACCTCTTTCTATTCTTATGTGGGCTTTCATAAGCTCTCCGGGATTGGTCTCGGCAGCCAGAAGCGAAAGCTCTCCGCACAGCACTGTTGCGGCGCAGATTGCAGCCAGACGGTCGCCGTTCTCGCCAGGTTTGCGTTCTTCCTTGCAGCCTAACATGGATAGGTTCTCCTCTGCAAATGGGGCATTCTTGCCGTTGCCTACCGATCCCACGATGATGTTTGGTATGGTGCATGAGAGTTTGAGAGAGTCGTCCTTGACCTCGGCGTATGTGATACCCTGGGAGCCCTCGACTATATTTGCAGCATCCTGTCCTGTCGCCAGATAGAAGGCAAGGAGCATGTTTGCATAGTGGGCGTTGGCGCTTCTTAAGCTTCCTGCCAGTATGGATCCTAAAAGGTTTTTCTTTGTGTTTATCTCTGCGATCTTCTCCGGTGTGGTATGGAGATATTCCTCGCAGATGTTGCGCGGTATGGAGATCTCTGCCACAACACTCCGGCCCCGGCCCAGTATGCCGTTCACTGCCGACACCTTCTTGTCGCAGCAGTAGTTGCCTGAGATTGAGCAGTAGGAGAGCTCAGGGTATTTCTCCAGAAGATAGCCGAATATCTTGTCGGCTGCATTGGTGGCCATGTTGTGGCCCGATGCATCGCCTGTGAAGAACTCAAGGCGCAGGTATATTAAGTTTGCGGCGATCTGCCAGTTTATGTCCAGAAGCTTTGCTACATGGGAGCTTTCGGCCACCACCTTCTGAAGCTCATCCTTGGAGCCGGCTATCTTCCGGGCGTCGGCAAGCGCTGTTGCTGCGTCCGGGGCCTCCAGTATGATGCTCCGGGTCATGTGGCTGTCCAGGATAGTGGTGGTGATGCCCCCTGCCTGAAGGCTTACCTTGGCACCGCGTCCCACCGAGAACCAGAGCGGGGTCTCCAATGTGGCCAATGGTACAGAGATATCTCCTTCCGCAGCCCCTTTTATTCTTATCGGTCCCACTGTCCTCATGGGTATTTCTGCATGTTTTGACACATTCAACTCCTTAAAGCAGCTCTTTCCTGCCAGCCTTCTCAATCTGGGAACGCACTTCCTTAACTTTCTGCGAGGAGCCTTTCCTGCAGATCAATGCCTTGCCGTTCTTAATTACAACAGTGATGTCATCAACATCACAGAGCGCAACCGGGATATCGGAGAACACAGTTGTGTTCCTGCATCCTGTCTGGTACACATCCTTCTGCTCCTGATCTTTAAGCAGGGTCTCGAACTGGTCCCAGCTCCCTATGTCGTTCCAGTCGAAGTCTGCAGAGACAACGGCCGAGAGTGAGCTTTTCTCCATAACTGCATAGTCTATCGAATTGGACGGCGATTCTTTGTAAGCCTCTGCCACCTCCGGGGTGTCCATGAGGATCTCGATTCCATCCTTTGTGTATTCTCCTGTGTCCTTGACTGTGCCGATAGCATCGGTCATTGCCTTTGAGTGCGCAGAAAGCTCGCTCCAGTATGTCTTCCCTTTAAAGCAGAACATCCCTGAGTTCCACAGATACTTTCCATCGGATAAGAACTTCTTTGCTGTCTCAAGGTCCGGCTTCTCACGGAATGATTTTACAATATAGCCTGTCTTCTCAGCCTCTCCCTGCTCGATATAGCCGTAGCCTGTCTCGGGATAGAAGGGCTTTATGCCGAAGGTGACCAGATGGCCGGCTCTTGAGAGCACATCTGCCTTTTCTACGCAACTCTTGAACTTATCAATGCTCTCTATCATGTGGTCGGCCGGGAGCACCAAGAGGGAGGAATCAGCTTTTCCCATAAGCTCCAGCGCTCTTACTGCAATTGCAATGGCAGGGGCAGTGTTCCGTGCCTCTGGCTCAGGTATTATGGCCAGTCTGTCGGTGCCTGCGAACGGGGCGCACTCCTTTACAAGCTCTTCCATCTGGTTCTTGAGGGAGATTATATAAATCTTTCCAGAGGGATTTAGGGCAAGGGAGCGCTTTATGGTCAGTGCCAGGAGGGAATCTTCTCCCTTCACTTTTATATACTGCTTGGGAAACTTGGAGAGAGATGCAGGCCAAAGCCGTGTCCCGGAACCCCCCGCAAGAATCAAAATATCATCAATCATAGAAACATTATCCTATTTATATATTCAAAATGCAAGTATATTATATTGCAAATATCTTTTATACGCTATATATTTAATTATTCTTTATTGATTATTTGGAGGATATTTTGTACAACCCGGTAGATCCTAAAGTTGATTTTCCTAAGATGGAGGAAGGAGTCCTTAAATTCTGGGAAGAGAATGATATTTTCAAGAAGTCTATGAAGCAGAGGGAAGGAGCAAGTGAATATGTCTTCTACGACGGCCCTCCGTTTGCAACAGGACTGCCACACTTCGGACATTTTGTTCCTGGTACTATCAAAGATATTTATCCACGCTATATGACCATGAAGGGAAAGCTGGTTGACCGCCGTTTCGGATGGGACTGCCACGGACTTCCTGTAGAATACGAGATGGAGAAGGAGCTCAAGATCTCCGGAAAGAAGGAGATTGAGGACTACGGAATCGCCAAGTTCAACGAGAACTGCCGCAAGATTGTGCTCCGCTACACCAGCGAATGGCGCAAGACCGTGACCCGTATGGGCCGCTGGGTCGATTTTGACAACGATTACAAGACCATGAATCCGGACTATATGGAGTCTATCTGGTGGGTTGTGAAACAGCTGTGGGACAAGGGGCTTATCTACGAGGGATTCTACATCCTGCCATACTGCCCGCGGTGCTCTACTGTTCTTTCCAACCACGAGCTCAACCTGGGAGGCTATCAGGAGGACACAGACCCCGCAATCACCATCAAGTTCAAGGTGAAAGGGGAGGATAACACATACTTCCTGGCATGGACCACAACCCCATGGACACTGCCATCCAACCAGGCTCTGGCTGTTAACCCTGAGATTGACTACGTCAAGGTTAAGGACGGAGCTGAGTGCTACATCATGGCACAGGCACGGCTTGCAGCTTATTATAAGAACGAGACAGACTATGAAGTTGTATGGACCAAGAAGGGAAGCGAGCTGGTGGGGATGTCCTACGAGCCTCTTTTCAACTACTTCGCATCTATCGCAGAGAAGGGAGCATTCAAGGTGTTCCCGGCAGCATACGTAACCACCGAGGATGGTACTGGTATTGTACATACAGCCAGCGGTTTCGGTGAGGACGACAACAACACCCTTAAAGGGACTGGTATTCCAGTTATCTGCCCTGTTGATGCAGAGTGTAAGTTCACTGCCGATGTTCCTGACTACCAGGGCCGGTTCGTAAAGGACTGCGACAAGGATATCATCGCCCGGCTCAAGGCCGAGGGCAAGCTGGTTCTCCGCCAGAACTATGTTCATAACTATCCTCACTGCTGGAGATGCCATTCTCCGCTTATCTACAGAGCTATCTCTTCCTGGTTCGTGGATGTCCAGAAGATCAAGGACAAGATGCTCAATGCGAACAGCCAGATCAACTGGGTTCCTGCACACCTCAAGGAAGGACGCTTCGGAAAGTGGCTTGAGGGTGCAAGAGACTGGGCTATCTCCAGAAACAGATACTGGGGCAACCCGATTCCGATCTGGAAATGCGACAAGTGCGGAAAGACACACTGCATGGGAAGCCGCGCAGAGCTTGAGGAGAAATCGGGCGTAAAGGTTGTTGACCTGCACAAGCACTTTGTCGATGACATAACCTACAAGTGCGAATGCGGCGGCACAATGAAGAGAATCCCAGAGGTACTGGACTGCTGGTTCGAGTCCGGCTCCATGCCTTATGCTCAGGTGCACTATCCGTTCGAGAACAAGGAGCGGTTCGAGGAGCACTTCCCGGCAGACTTTATCTGCGAGGGACTTGACCAGACCAGAGGATGGTTCTACACACTGGTTATCCTGGGTGCCGCCCTGTTTGACAGACCTGCCTTCAAGAACGTTGTAGTAAACGGCCTGGTACTGGCCGAGGATGGACGCAAGATGTCCAAGAGCCTTAGGAACTACACCGACCCGGTTGAGGTTATCGACAAGTTCGGTGCCGATGCGCTCCGGTTCTTCCTTGTGAACTCCGCTGTAGTAAGGGCAGAGGACCTGCGCTATTCCGACAAGGGTGTCAAGGAGGTTCTCAAGACACTTATCCTTCCTCTGTGGAATGCCTACAGCTTCTTTGTCACATACGCTAATATCGACAAAGTTCAGGTTACAAAGGCACCTGAGAATCCTAAGAATCCGCTGGACAGATGGATCCTCTCTGTCGCTGAGTCCCTGATCAAGAACGTCACAGAAGCTTTCGACACATACAATATCCAGAAGGCAAACGGACTCCTCCTTGAGTTCCTGGATGCCCTCAACAACTGGTATGTGCGCCGCTCCAGAAGAAGATTCTGGAAGTCGGAGAGCGACCTGGACAAAGAGCAGGCTTACCAGACCCTGTACGCTGTCCTTATGAAGTTCATCAAGGTTGCATGCCCTGTCATTCCGTTCATCACCGACGAGATCTACAGGAACCTGCGCACCCCTGATATGCCTGAGTCTGTGCACCTCTGCGACTTCCCGGTTGCAGACGAGAGCCTGATCGACTTGGAGCTTGAGAAGAAGATGGAGGTCACCCGGAAGGCTGTATCGCTGGGTAGAGCACTCCGTAGCTCACACGACATCAAGACACGGCAGCCACTCAAGTCAGCATACCTTGTGACCAAGGATCCTAACGAGAAAGTTATCCTCCAGGAGATGGAGAGCATAATCGCCGAGGAGCTCAACGTGAAGGAGATCAGCATCCGCGACAACGAGGAGGAGCTGGTTGAGTATTCATGCAAGGCCAACTTCCGCGTCCTTGGAAAAGAGCTTGGCAAGGATATGAAGGCGGGAGCCGATATCATCAGCAGGTTCGGCGGCGACGAGATAAGGTCTCTCCTGGATGGCGCTACATTGGCTATCGATGTTAACGGCAAGAGCTACGACATCACAAAGGATGAGATTGTTGTCACCAGAACCGAGAAGGGTAACCTTAAGGTTATGAACGAAGGCTCCCTCACCATCGGTCTCGACACCACAATCACACTGGAGCTCAAGCAGGAAGGAATTATCCGCGACCTTATCAGAAATATCCAGAACATGAGAAAAGAGGCTGGTTTCCAGGTTACCGACCGGATCAGAATCAAGCTGGATGGAAACGACGAGGTCAAGGCTGCGGTTGAGGCATTCGGAGAGTATCTCCTTTCCGAGACCCTTACCGAGAAGCTGGACTGGGAAAAGACCGAGGGCATGACAGAATGCGAATGCGGCGACTACACATGCATGGTTGCAGTTGCAAAAAATTAATACTTTCTCTTCTCCTCTGCCTTATACTGGCAGGCTGTGCCACCACAGGCAAGAAGGAGAGATCAGGGCCATCCCTGGCCGGGTTCATACCGGGGGGATGCTCCACATATCTGGCCGGCCGGGTGGAAGTTCTGCCCGACATGTTTGCCCAGATGTTTGCCGACAATGGTATTCCGGACCAGGTGATTAAGAACACCGACCGGATCTACTGCTGTTTCAGCGTTCCCGAGAAGATAACTGTGTTCATGGAGGGAGACTACAGCAAGCTCCACGCCAAGACCTATTTTAATGCGAAAAAACGCTACGAGAAACACTCTGAGAACGGGTTTGATTATTACATTGACCTGGAGACAGGATCTGGTTTCTGCTTCCCTGGCAAAAAGCTTATCATCTATACCGAGGATGATATGAAAAAGCTGCTGGCGGAATACAATCCCGAAAGTTACCTGGTTTCCGAGCTGGATGGCCTTTATATCCATGACATCTTTGTTTTCAGGGACAACCCATCTATTCAGGATTTAAAGCTTAAGCGCCATTATCAGGTGTTCCTGTGGGCTGATACTGCCGACAGCCTCTATACCCTGGATTCAGACCTCTGTTTCTCCAACGAGAAGGATGCCCGGGTTGCTTCCCCCGTGGTCAAGCTTTTTGTCCAGAACCTGATCAAGAAGATTGAGATTGGAGAATACAACACCGGAAGGCCTGTTTCTGTAGATGGAGACAAGGTTCTGATCAGGGGCATCATTGTGCCGGTGGAGAAAGGGAGCCCTGTATTTGAGTACTTTATCTCGGAGCTTAACGAAAGATGAAGACTGGAGTTGTTGACTACAAGGCTGGAAATCTCAGGAGCATACAGAATCTCCTGCAGTTCCTTAAGGCCGATTTTATCATATCAGACAAGGCAGAGGAGCTTTTTAAGTGCGACAAGCTGCTGTTCCCGGGAGTGGGCGAGGCAGCCTATGCCATGGGCCAGCTTTCGAAAACTGGCCTCGGCTCCATGATGAAGGATTTTGCCAAGAGCGGCAGACAGATCTTTGGAATCTGCCTGGGATGCCAGATAATTCTGGATCATTCTGAGGAGGGAGATGTGGATTGCCTTGGGCTTATTCCCGGCACAGTAAAGCGTTTTCCATCAGGCGGCCTAAAGGTGCCCGAGATAGGGTGGAACAGCTTTGACAAGGTGCAGGAGCATTATCTTCTGAAGGATATTCTGGCCTCCCCAGATGTCTACTTTGTCCATTCCTACTATCCTTCGGTAGAGTCAAAATATGGCATCGCACAGACTGAATACATGGTTCCATTCTATTCAATCATAAGCCGGGATAATGTGTCGGCGGCCCAGTTCCATCCCGAGAAGTCTGGCCCTGTGGGAATCCAGATAATGCGGAATTTCATTGAGTACGGAGCCTGATATGCTTAAGAAAAGAATCATAATCTGCCTGGATGTGCGGGACGGAAAGACAACCAAGGGAATCAAGTTCAAAGGAAATATCGATATCGGCGACCCTGTAGAGATGGCCGAGAAATACTACCACGACGGCGTTGACGAGCTGGTCTTCTACGACATCACTGCTTCTGCCGAGAAGCGTGGAATAATGATCGACGTGGTGGAGCGGGTGGCAGAGCGCATCTTCATACCGTTCTCTGTAGGGGGTGGCATTGCAAGTGTGGCCGACATGCGGCGTGTCCTTCTGGCAGGGGCCGAGAAGATAAGCGTGAACTCCCAGGCTGTCAAGAATCCTTCTATAATAGAAGAGGGGGCCTCTATCTTCGGCCGCCAGTGCATAGTTCTTGGAATGGATGCAGCCCGTGATCCCGATATGCCGTCAGGCTACCGTGTCTTTATAAACGGCGGCCGCACCGCCACCGACCTGGATGCCCTTGCATGGGCAAAGCAGGCCGAGAAGCTTGGTGCAGGCGAGTTTGTCCTCAACTCCATAGATGCCGATGGAACCAAGAACGGCTACGAGATCAATTTCACCAAGCTGATCTCCGACAATGTGGGGGTTCCTGTTGTCGCATCGGGCGGCGCAGGAAAGCCGGAGCATCTTGAGGATGTCTTCAAGAATGGCAATGCAGATGCTGCCCTTATTGCCTCTATGGTTCACTATGGGGATTACACTGTGCAGGGTATAAAGGAGTATCTGGCCGCATCCGGCGTCCCTATGCGGATGTAGCTTATTCTGTCTCCTTTGCTATCTTCTGGGTAAGGACCAGCTTAGGCTCTCCCGAAGGCTTGAAGCCGTGGATCTTTATCTTTCCCGGCAGCATAGTTATTTCTACTATGATCACATCATCATTTTCAGTTATGGAGCGCTCAAACTTATACTGAAGCAGGCTCTCAAGCTTTCCTTCCTTGCCTAGGAACCTGAGCTCAAGTATGGATATATCCCCGAAGTCATAGAGGGCTGCAAGGCCTGACTTGTCCCCTTTCTCATCGGTCAGGGTGAAGTTGTGCTTGGAGAAGACCAGTGTCATGGTGTCGCTTTCATACTTTCCATCCAGCACAAACTGCTTCTCCTCCTTTGGAGCCTTTTTCTCGCCGTACTCTGTCATCCGCTCATACTTGCCGTTCCAGATGATGCCCTCATTCTTGATTCCCTCTTCCCTGACAGTAAAATGGCAAACATTATCAGACTCAAGCCGCACTGTTATGTTCATCCTGATGAAAGGGACCATGTCGTTGGTTCCCAGGAGATACCAGGTGTTCTCCCGCACTGTAGGGCTGAACTGGGAGCAGAGATAAACCTCCTGGACTCCCATGGCATCGCTGAACATGATTATATCGTTGGATGAATAGTTGTAGTTGATGATAGTGGATGAGCCATCCTTCTCCTTCTTGACCCAGGCGCCGTCCAGCCTGCTTTTGAACCGGTCTGCCGGTGTGTTCTGGGCGAAAACCGAGATGCCGGACAAAAGAAAGAGGAGTATTACAAAAAGGAAAGCTCTTGATCTTGGGTACATCATTATAATTATATATCAACCGCAGCGGGATTTCAACTGCCGGTCACCGGGCAGGGTAGCGGTACAGCTTTCCAAGGTAGTTCTCCAGCACCAGCTCCTTGTCATCCTTGGAGACCACATAGTTGTAGCCTAATGTCACCTTTCCCCCGCCGACCGGCAGGTCTATGGCATACTTGGGCACTGCATAGCCCGATATGGAGCTGGTGAGGCTGTGCATAATCTCTATCCCTTTCTCCACCGGGGTGCGGAAGTGGCTTATCCCCACGCTCAGGTCGCACTGGAAAAGGTAGTAGGGGCGTACCCGGTGCTTCACAAGCCCCAGGAACAGCTTCTTAAGGATCTTTGCATCATCATTTATACCTTTTAGGAGCACTGTCTGGTTTCCCACAGGGATTCCCGCATCCACCAGCTTCTCGCAGGCTTTCAGTGCCTCTGGTGTCAGCTCCTTGGGGTGGTTGAAGTGGGTGTTGACCCAGATAGGATGGTACTTCTTGAGCATATCGGTAAGCTCTTTATCTATCCGCATGGGGAGCATGACAGGCACCCTGGTTCCGATTCGGATAACCTCCACATGGGGGATGGCCCGGACTGCTGCTATTATCTCCTCAAGGGCATCGGTCTCCATTATGAACGGGTCGCCGCCGGAGATAAGCACATCCCTGATCTCGGGGGTCTTGTGTATATACTCCAGCGCCTGCCGGAGCTGCTCCCTGGTTATGGTACAGTCGGTGCTCCCCACAACCCGGCGGCGGGTGCAGTGGCGGCAGTAGGCAGCACACTGCATAGTCACCAGCAGCAGGGCCCGGTCTGGATAGCGGCGCACCACATTGGGGGCAGGGTTGTATTTTACCTCTCCAAGGGGGTCGTCCAGGTCAAATTCACCTCTGATACGCTCCAAAGCCGATGGAATCATCTGCATCCGTATAGGGCAGTGAGGGTCATCCTTATCCATAAGCGAGGCGTAGTAGGGGGTTATGGCCATACGGAAAAGCTCAAGGCTTTTCTCTATATCAGCTTTCTCTGCAGGGGAGAGCTTTATCAGCTTAGCAAGCTCATCTGCTGTGGTTATCCTGTTTGCCAGCTGCCACTTCCAGCTGTTTTTCTCAGCCATAGATAGTACCTGTGATCTCAAACAGAGCTTCCTGGACATTGGAGTTCTTGAAGTTTATGTTCTCCAGTTTGGAGAAGACAAAGCTGGCCTTCTTTATGTTGCAGTTGCTGAAATCTATGTTCCTGAGCTGGGCATTCAGGAATGATGAGAAGTAGAAGTCGTTGTCGCAGAAGTTGCAGTTGAGTATGGTGCAGCCGTTGAAGTTGCTGTGGAACACCTCGGATTCGTTTATCCTGTCCCAGGAAAGGGATGATACTGCGAAGGAGCTCTGCTTTATCTTGGCCCCCTTGAAAGTGCACCCCTTGAAGGTTGAGAAGTCGAAAAAGCACTGGCGGACAGTTGTCTTCTCAAAAGTGCAGTTGATGAAAGTGCACCCCTTGAGGAAGCAGGAGTGGAGGGTTTTCCCCTGGAAAGAGAAATTCTCGAAAGCCAATCCCTCGAAGCAGAGGTCCCGGATCAATTTTTTCTCCTTTATAAGTTTTCTGGCCTCATCAGCGGCAGAAATGGAGTCCAAACTGTGCCTGAGACACCGGTCTGATCCGTTGAATATGAAGTTTGAGCATCCTGGTACACTGCAGTGCTTGAAGGAAAACATACTTCATTATATATCAGAGTATTTTTTTTTAATAGATATGGTTGAAGCTATGGGGCAAAAAAAGTATCATAACAGTATGGATAAAGGGCTTTTCAAGGGAATAAACGCAGATGTTCTGACTCAGGAGAAAATGGCGCTCCACACCACATTCAAGATAGGTGGACCTGCCCGTTTCTTTGTTGTTCCAAAGGATATTGAATCCCTTAAGAGTACCAGGGAGGCCGCAATCCAAGCCGGCCTTAAGTGCTTTATCCTGGGCGGCGGCGCCAACGTGCTGTTCCCCGATGAGGGCTACGACGGTGCTGTTATCTCCACCGAAGGGCTTAACCAGATATTCCTTGAGACAAATG